>DATGMV010000218.1:0-5866 GCA_035307185.1 Fermentimonas sp.
CATCTGTTGTATTTAATGGCAATACACAACCACCTTGCGCCGACATCATGTATAATGGGAGTTTCGAAATAAAAAAACACTCAACTGATAACATGATACTTGATCAAAGAATTCATTATTCAAAAGCTTACTTATTGTTAAATAATAGTAAAAATAGAGCAGATTATTATACACCTTATGCAGATTACAGTTCAACCCCATTTGGAATTGGAGTGTCACCACATACTCCACCTACTGCCAACTATTCTTTTGCAGGTCTTTGGGCAGTTAATACTCCATTAGATAATCATCATGATTATTATACAGGTGAATTTAGAGAGTGGATTTGCGGACAACTTATTAACGAAATGGAAGCGAATCGAAGGTATCATGTAAGCATGTATGTAAGACTTAAAGATTATCCTTCTAATAAAACAATTGGAGGATCAGGGTCAGTGCCACCGGGTATAAAATTCACAAAAAACCCTACTACAGCAAATAGTCAAGTAGATATTGTGAACATGACAGCTGATATACAGTCAACAACTATAATTAGTCAAAACTTAAGTGGTAAGAACAATTGGGTTAAAATTGAGGGTGAGTATACTGCTACAGGAGATGAGAAATATGTTACAGTTGCAAATTTTTTACCAAACAGTCAATCTTTTACTGGTAATGGAGCAAATTTCAGCTATTTTTATGTTGATCTTATTTCAGTAGAAAAAAATGATATGTGCTGTACTGATTTGACGCTTCCAAATGGCTCTGATGAGATGGATTTATATAATGATCTTAATTTAAGCGATTATGTTAGTTATGATTACAACTCACAAACAATTATTGTTGATGGTTTAAGTATTAATGTTGAGGGTAGTTTTACTATTAACGGGAATATTGCTTTTAAGAACTCTCATTTAAACATGAAGCCTTCTGCTAAAATAGAGGTGGTTAATGGAAATACATTAACAATTGATAATAGTAAATTGAAAGTTTGTGGAGATTCAATGTGGCAAGGAATTGAAGTAATCAATTCAACTGCAGAAGTAATTGTTAAAAACAATTCAGAAATTTGGGATGCAAAAAAAGGTGTATTATCTACAAATGGAGGGAAATTTACAATTACAAACTCTACTTTTAACGGGAATGAATATGGAGTTTATGTAGATACTTATATTGGGAATAAACATTATGGTACTATAAGTGGTACTACATTTAAAGCAGATCATTTCATGTTGAAATCATCTGTATCAAAAAATGCATTTGCAGGAATTTATTTAAATCGAGTAGCTAACTATGGAGTTGCTGATGAAATTATTATCGGAGATGTTTCTTCAAGTAAAAATATATTTATAGGTGCAGGTTTTGGTCATAATGCTTCTGGAATGCGTTATGGAATATACTCCAACGTATCTTCATTTGATGTTGTAAATTCAACTTTTAAACAATTTGGAAATTTCACAGCGATAAATGAACCAGAACGAGCTGGGATAAAAGCAAAGGGTGGCGTAAACACCATTAACTCAAATCCTCCAATTCAGTTTGCTCCTACCATGAATGTTGGTTATGCAAGTCTAAATGCTAGTGAGCAAAATAAGTTTATAAATACAACTAAAGCCATTAGTGTTGAAGGAGGGTATACTCAAGGAAATAAAAACATTAATATTATTAACAATACAATTGAGTTTAACAATAATATTTATTATGACTATATAACTGATTATGCAATTGATGTGCAAAATCTTTTTGCATCAAATAATGAACAAATGGAATGCAATATCAAAAATAATATAATTACAGATATGGTTAATGGAATTCGTCTTGAAAATTCAAGAGATGTTGATTTTGAACTTATTGATAATGATATAGCGCTAATGAATAAAGCAGGTAATACTGGCATTTATATAAACCATATGTCAGAAGCTAATGTTTATAGAATTCATGAGAATAATATTTCAAAAGCTACACGAGGAATTGAAACTTATGGTAATATGCCTTATATTTCATACAATACAATAAGTATTAATCCTACTATAACAGGGGGTATTCCAAATTATGGGATATATTCAGGTGGGGTATTAAAAAATTCAACTGTAAAAATGAATAATATTTATGCACAAAACATCACTACAAATACTGAGGTATATGGAATTGCTATAAACTCAACACTTAATGATGGATTAATAGTTCAATGTAATAATATTCAGAATACTGGAACTGCACTTTATTTTTCAGATATACAGAAAAATAGTAATAGTTCATGGGTATCTGATAATAGCATGGCTTATAATGAAAATTGTTTTGTAATTGCTAACAATACAGAACTGGGTAGCATTGGGGCGCTTAATAATCCTTCCGATAACACCTTTTATTATAATACAGGTTATGATACTTATGCAGATAATTCTGATGGGAATTTAACTACACTTTATACCCGTACTGGTACGCATAGAGTACCAGTGAATAATGGTGGAACTCCACCTATAGGAGTGAATTCAAATGCAACTGGACCAATCTACACTTGTATACTAGTTGAAATACCTACAATGAAACCTTTGAGTCAAAGTAATAATACTATTACAAATCCAATCCCAAAATTTGCAACTAAATACAGTTCCGATACTTTGCGTTGGATGGCAAAATATAAGTATTATCAAAGCATTCAGAATGATAGCATTGTCAATAAAAGTGTAAATGACTTTAAGGACAGTGTGGATTTGGCAGCTTTGGGACAATTACTAACAATAAATCAACAATTGTTAACAGATACCAATAATAGAACAACTCAATTGAACAACATCTCAACTGTTGTTCCACAAGAAAATTTATTAAAAACGGTGATTTTGCAGAAGCAATTGGCAAAAACCCAAACATGGGATACTTTGCCAATTGCTGCAAAAGATGTCTTGGAACCCATTGCACAAGCTTGCCCTTATGAAGCAGGGCCTGCAGTATATGAAGCAAGAGCAATGATCTATCAATATACTGGAAAACGTTATTATAATCCTTGCGAAGGATATTCCACTCCTGCAAAAACGCAAAAACGTTTAAAAAGTGTTATTGAAAACGAGGAAAACATTGATAAAATTGCGGTATATCCTAATCCAACAGAAGATAATTTAACCATTGAGTTGAATTTGGAAAAAGAAGAGACTGCCAACTTTAAAGTTTATGATATCAGCGGCAGGTTGCTTTTAGAAAAAAAATTAATTAATACAAAAAATAATTTGTCTTTGAAAGGGTTGTCAAGAGGAGTTTATCTTTATTGGATTAAAAACCAAAACGGTAAGGTGTTGAAAAAAGATAAATTAGTTATTCAATAAAATAAAGGCGCAGCATTTCTTTGCTGCGCTTTTTCATTTCTATGAAAAAGATTTTATTTACTATATTTATTTTATTGTATGGTTTTTCTTATGCACAACAACAGAATATAATAACGAATGGAGGGTTTGAAAATTACACCAAATGTCCTGATGGCTTAAATAGATTGTCTTTTGTTCCAGGGTGGTTTCGAGTTGATATGCAATCACCAGACTATTTTAACACTTGTGAACTTACCAATTATGCTTCAGTACCTCAAAATTTTTGGGGTTATCAATATGCGAAAGGTGGTAATGGATATGGGGGTGGTGCATTTTATGATTATTATAGAAAAAATATAAGAGAACATTTAATTAATAAATTAGAAAAAACATTAATAAAAGGTCAGAAATATAACTTTAAGATGTATGTAAGCTTGGCAGATAGTTCATATGTCGCTGTTAATAATCTAGAAGCTATGGTTTTTGAAAACAATCCAAAATCGTATGGAAATAATATATCTGACTTTAAACAAAATGGAACTTATGTTCAAATGGACACTAATTACATTATAAGTGATCAAAAAAGATGGATAGAATTAAATGGAAAAGTTATTGCAAATGGTGGGGAAAGATATTTAGGAATTGGCAATTTCAAAGTAGACTCAAACACAAATTACGTTCTTGTAAATAAAAATGTAACTTATGATGTAGCTTATTACTATATTGATAATGTTTCACTTTATAAAGGTGATAACTCTTATGATATTCAAGTTGACAGTCTTGCTTTATATAATCCCTGTCACGATAGTGTAGGAGTAAAAATTTCCAATGCAGGGGACTCCACCTTAGATTTTAGCCAACATCCTCTAACCATAGTCTTAGCATTAAAACAAGGAAGTGATACTGTCCAAAGCTTGCAAAAATTCATCACCAACAATCAGCACAACAGTGGTTTGCCCTTAAAAAAAGACAGCAGTTTTTGGGTTTATTTTTCGCCAATTAATTATAGTGGCAATACTGCTAACTATACCTTAAGTGCGGCGCTAACTATGGCTGCTGATAGCTTTCCACCCAATAATTTTTTAGAAATTCCCACTTTGTCGGTGGGTAATGTTTCTATCAATAAAAATATATTGTGTCAAGGAGATTCTGTGCTTTTGTATAGCAAAAAAGTCATTGGTGATGCTGTATGGCAATTTAGCACAGATTTGCAAAATTGGCAAGACCTTGGCTTTGCAGATACTTTGGTAGATTACCCCAACACCAAAGGTCATTATCGTTTGTCCATTTGCAATAAAGTATACAGCGATACTTTAAGCATAGATTTAGATAAAAAAGACATTGGTTTAGAAGCTTTGGTTTTTTCAGGATCTTGCTATGATAGTGTGGGTGTTAAAGTCGTCAATCATGGTTGCAATCCTATAGATTTTGGTCAAAACATCATACAGTTAGTGCTAAAACTTGAAACGAATGGGCAAATAATTCAGCAAGAGCAATTAACAATTAGTAATACACAAAGCCCATTTGCAGCAGATAGTAGTTTAATCGTATACTTTAAATCTTTATCTTATTTGGCAAATCAAGTAAATTACAAGATAAGTGTTCAGATCAATTGGGCTTTTGATACTTTTTTTCAAAACAATTATATCGATACTACTTATGGTCTTCCCTTTTCTGTTGATTTGGTGTCCATTAGCGATAAAGAAATATGTGAAGGAGATTCAATTGTTTTGTACAGTGAATATGCGATTGGAGCAGCGAATTGGCAGTTTAGTACTGATGGTCAAAACTGGGAAAACATTGGCTCAGCCGACACTTTAATTGATACCCCCAATACAAGTGGTTTTTATCGGATGGCTGTCTGTGATTTTTACAGTGATACTTTAGAAATTAAAGTCAAACCATTGCCTGTTGCTGTCAGTCAGGTATTTCAGTTTTGTAGTCCAGGAGAACAGTTACTACAGCTAGATAGCAATGTCAACATTGCAAAGCTCAATTGGTATAAAACATCCAATGGTAAAACACCTTTTCACCAAGGGTTTTCATATTTGGGCAACATCAATCAAACAACCAAATACTACTTAGAAAGTGAAAACAATGGCTGTGTTTCTAAAGAAAGAGGTATGCTGAAAATCACAATTGGCGGTTGTACTTTAGAGATTCCCAATGTTTTTACACCCAATGGCGATGGTATAAATGATGTATTTAAATTTCGCAATGCGCATGGTAAAACCATTTATACTAAAATCTTTGATCGTTGGGGTAATGAAGTAGCAGCATTTGAAAACAACATTGGTTGGGATGGCAAAGGAGCCGCCGCAGGAACTTATTATTATGTGATTGAAACAGTAGGAGAAACTTATAAGGGATCTGTGGTTTTGATAAGGTAAATTAGTATTCAGTGTTTAGTGTTCAGTAATGAATAATGGACTACCGAAGCTTCGGCATGACAATGGAGAATGGACAATGTGAGTGTTCAGTGATAATTGAAGAAACCCAATCAATTCGCAGAATTGAAAGAAGCCTTGGGAGACAATCCTGCTTTTTCCAAAACGAAGCCTTAGAGAAACTGTATAGCTCCGGAGGAA
>DATGMV010000219.1:0-5741 GCA_035307185.1 Fermentimonas sp.
TTCTTGTTGCATGGTTTTATTTTGGTTGGGGCATATCATATTTCAGAGAAGATTATTACAAGAGAACTGACACTGTAGAAACTCAGTTTAATAGAGATAATCTGCTCAATTTCACTTCTCGTTTTATTGAAGATGCTAACAACTCATATGTAAGATTTGATGTAATTGAAAAAAAGGAAATAAAGAAGGAATTAGAAAGAGTTTATAGTGAACTATATGAACCATTAGCTATTAAATATCCCAACGGAAACAGGAGGGATAAAAATATGATTTTTGAATCCCTGTTTACTAAAATGGGCATATCTGGATATTATGGACCATTTTTTAATGAGATTCATGTGAATAACTATAGTCTTAACTACACATATCCATTTACGCTTGCTCATGAAATGGCTCACCAGTTTGGCATTGCAAAGGAGTCAGAAGCCAACCTTTATGCATTTTTAGTATGTGCAAACAGCAACGATAAAAGAATTAGATACAGTGCATATATTTCTACTATAGGGTATCTTTTAAATGATGCTTACACACTCCTTCCTGAAAAATATAAAGAGCTGATCAATTCTGTTCGTCCTGAGATAAAAGAAGACCTTAATCGCAACCGAGAGCACTGGCTGTCTGCAAGAAATGAAGCTCTATCTGATGCACAAAACAAAGCTTATGATGCATACCTCAAAAGCAATAGGGTTAGTTCCGGAAGAGAGAACTACTCAGAAGTAGTGGGGCTATTAATTTCATCATATTACAATTTTACTAAATCTTTTTAGTTTTAAGTCGCAAACTATTTGTCACCACACTCACCGAGCTTAGAGCCATTGCAGCACCTGCAATCATTGGGTTAAGCATAAAACCTGTAAACGGGTATAGTAAACCTGCGGCAATAGGAATACCTATTACGTTGTAGATAAATGCCCAAAATAGATTCTGACGTATTGTTCTTACTGTTGCTGTTGAAAGGTGTATCGCTTTTGGCACCTTATTTAAATCGGATGATATGATAGTCATCTTTGCTACATCCATTGCGATATCACTCCCCGCCCCCATTGCAATACTTACATCGGCCTGAGCAAGAGCTCCACTATCGTTTATACCATCGCCAACCATAGCTACCTTATTACCTTTTTCTTGAAGTTCTTTCACAAGTTCTGCCTTCTCTTCCGGTAATATGCCACCTCTATAATTTATAACTCCAACCTCTTTAGCTAAAGCAGCCGCAACTCTCTCGTTATCTCCGGTATAAATCGCAACTTCAATTCCCATACTCTGTAATCTTGAGATTGCTTCCTTAGAAGTTGTTTTTATTTTATCGGTAATTCCAACAACACCAAAAGCCTCTTTCTCATCAGCCATAATTGAAATAGTGTGTGCTGCTTCAAGTTCAACTTCTATTTGTTTCTGCAAATCGTCTGGGATTAAAATACCTTTCAGCTTCATATAACTCTCATTACCTATAAAATAAGTTACATTATCATAAGCACCTTCAATCCCTTTCCCGCTCACCTGCTCAACTGAAATGTCTTCTAAAAGGTTACTACTGCTTTTCAGCTCTTCTGTTATAGCGTCGGCTAAAGGATGTTCTGAACGGTATTCAATGCTATATAGAATATCTCGGTGAACCGGCAATGCATTTGCAGACCAAGTGATATTTGTCACCTTTGGCTTACCCTCTGTAATAGTACCCGTTTTATCTAAAACAACTATATCAATCTCTTTCGCCAACTCAAGACTCTCGGCATCTTTTATAAGAATTCCCTCACCGGCCCCTTTGCCTATAGCAACCATTATGGCAGTAGGAGTTGCAAGTCCCAATGCACACGGACATGCAATAACCAACACAGTAACCATAGCCAATAAACCATATACAAACCCTGTTTCACCTCCAAAAATGATCCAGAAGAGAAAGCTCAAAAGGGCTATGCTTATAACTACTGGAACAAAAACCCCTGCAATTCTATCAACAAGAGCCTGCACGGGAGCTTTACTACCCTGTGCCTCGTCAACTGTCTTTATTATCTGGGCAAGAAGTGTTTCCTTACCCACTTTAACTGCTCTAAAGCTGAAACTTCCTTTCTGATTAATTGTGCCGGCAAAGACCTTATCTCCCAATTTCTTCTCTACATGTATGGGTTCACCCGATATCATACTTTCATCTACAAATGAACTTCCTTCGGTAACCTCTCCATCCACTGCAATTTTCTCACCGGGTTTTACCAATACAACATCACCAATAATTACATCGGCAATAGGAATTTCAACAGGTGATCCTTCTCTGAATACTACTACTGATGATGGCTGTAACCCCATAAGCATTTTAATTGCATCTGATGTATTTCCGGTTGCTCTTGCTTCTAACATTTTGCCAAGTAGTATAAAAGCGATAATCACACCTGCGGCTTCAAAGTAAACATGCGCTTCCAGTCCTCTGCTTTCCCAAAATTGAGGATAGATCATATTAAATAGACTAAACAGATATGCTATTCCGGTACTTAGAGCAACCAGCGTATCCATGTTTGCCGAACGATTTTTTGCCTGTTTCCATGCACCTACAAAAAACCTTTTGCCAAAAATAAAAAGTATGGGAGTTGATAAGAGTAACATTGCTTCATCTGCAAATGGGGCATGCATGAACACCATTCCAATTATCACCAATGGAATTGCAAGAATTATTGCCCAAATTGTATGAAGACGAAGTTTTTTATAATTCTCTTCTTTTATGTGCTCTACATTCTCATAAGATGCTTCCTCTTCGTCTATCAATAAATCGTAGCCAATCTCCTGTAGAGAGTTTTTCATATCTTCAGGAGAAACGATTCCAGGGATAAATTCAATTAATCCTTTTCCATTTCCGTAATTTACTGATGCTGAAATTACTCCCGGCACGTATGATAATATATTCTGTGAACTTGAAGCACATGCTGCACATGTCATGTTAAGAACCGGGCGTACAATACTTTCTGTAATTACTTTACCACCCGATTGACGAATTGCAGTTACTACCTCTTGTAGTATCTCTGCCGCATCATCTTCACGATTATCATCAATAGTAATTGTAACACTCCCATTTTTATAATCAGCCGCTACTACTCCATCTATATTGTTAATTACATCCTGTGAGATAGGTGCCTGCTCAGCAATGTCTATATTATATTTATAATCTATTTTCATTTACTCCTTTATTAAACATTATTGCTCTTACGAGTCATTAAAACACTCTGAATCATGCCTAAGTTCAAAAACAGGTTCTTCAGATGTGTGAAATGATAAAAAATTGTATTTTTGTTACATAAAACGCTTTCATTTGTCGATAGTAATTTACTTTAAATTACTATCGGCGACATATATATTAAAAAATTAATTATGCAAAAGTCTGTTTTTATCTCCATCTTTTTATTGCTATCCTCCACTTTTATCTTTTCTCAGAAGAAATCACTCGATCATACTGTTTATGACAGTTGGAAGAGTCTTTCGAACGTCAAAGTTAGCAACAATGGCAAAGTTGTTGCAACACTCATCTCTCCACAAGAGGGAGACACTGCACTTTTTATTCAAAAAGTTGAAGGCAGAAACACCAAACCTGGAGAAAGCATAACTGTAGACAGAGTTAGGAGTTATGAACTATCAACTGATGGCAGATGGACTGTTGGTTTGCTTAAAGCGCCGTTTGCCGACCGCAGACAAGCCAGAATTGATAAGAAAAAGAAAGATGTTTTACCTCAGGATTCACTTATTATTATTGATAACCTAACTTTTCAGATCTCTAAAATATCCAGTGTTAAATCATATAAAACAGCTGTTGAGTTAAACTCACATGTTGCATATACTATAACTACACCTAAGGATACTACCGACAAAAACAATGCCAAGCAGAAAGATATCCTCATTTTGCGCAATCTGCTTACTCATCAGGAGGATAGTTTTAAAAATGCTAAAGAGTATATATTTAATAAGTACGGAAACACCTTTGCAGTTGTTATAGAGCCTGAGAAAAAAGACACGACAGATTCGCCAAGAGTTGTCTTTAAAGATCTTTTAGAAAACGACTTAAAAACCATATCAAATGAACAAAAAGAGTATAAATCGCTAAGTTTTGACGAGGAAGGGAAACAGCTCGTTTATCTTGCAACAAGTGATACTTCGAAAGTAGATCAAAAAGTATATGATTTAAGGTATTTTATTTCAGATTCCGATACAGCGGTTGTATTAGCTAATGAGGATGCTGAAGGTTTACCCGAAAACTGGATATTCAGTGAGAACTCCTCACCATCGTTTAGTAAAAATGGAGAAAGAATATTAATTGGTGCATCTCCAAAAAAGGAGCCTAAGGATACAACAATTGTGGATTTTGAAATGGCTCAACTTGATATATGGCATTGGCAGGACCCTATAATTCAACCCCAACAATTAGTTGAATTAAGAAGAGAGGAAAATCGCACATACATAGGGATGATACTACCGGAAAGGGCTAATTTATTCTACCCTATTGCGAGTGAAGCTATGCCTTATACAACAATATCTGACGAAGGAAATGGTCGGTTTGCCCTACTATGGTCTAACCTCCCATATCTATTAGAAGGTCAATGGGATCTCTCTTCAAAGCATGATGTTAAAGTGATGGATTTAGAAAACATGACTATCAGAGAGGTCGGGACTCCATTAAATGGCAGACCAACTATTTCACCACAAGGAAACTATATCTATTGGTGGGATGCAGAAGAAAGAGATTGGTTTGCATACAATAACAATAATAGTACAATTAACAATTTAACTGATGGAGTTAATGTTAATTTCTGGGATGAGAAAAACGACGTACCTCGAGTTCCGGGTTCTTACGGTATAGCCACATGGGGAGAGAATGACGAATTCGTGCTTATTAATGATATGTTTGATATATGGAAGATATATCCTGATTCTAAAAAAGAATCTGTAAATATTACACTTGGCAGAGGGCGCACCGACTCCCTCACTTTCAGATATTTAAATACAGATAGAGAAAAGCGATATATAGAACCAGATGAAATGTTATTACTTTCTGCATTTGATAATATTAGTAAAGAGAAAGGATATTACACTCTGAAACAATCGGGACGAAACCCTCTTCAGGAAATAGTAATGGATAAATTCAACTTTATATTTAATCAAAAAGCGAAAGATTCAGATCTTATTATATACCAAAAAAGTAATTTTAATACATCGCCCGATCTTTATATCACCGGTAACTTATGGAAGTCTTCTGATAAAATTACCGATATTAATCCACAGATGAGTAACTATAACTGGGGTAGTGCTGAATTGTTTTCTTGGAATTCATATGCCAATGTTCCTCTGCAAGGAATTTTATATAAACCAGAAGATTTCGACTCATCTAAGAAATATCCTGTAATGATATATTTCTACGAAAAGCATTCAGATAATTTATATAATTACTTCACACCTGCACCAAGCAGGTCAACTATAAATATTCCTTTTTTTGTAAGCAGAGGATATATAGTGTTCACTCCTGATATAGATTACACTGTTGGTCAACCCGGAATGGATGCATATAACGCCGTAGTATCGGGAGCTGAAAAGCTATCTGAGTTTGATTGGGTGGATTCAGAAAACATGGCAATACAAGGTCAGAGCTGGGGAGGTTATCAGGTTGCTTATATAGTAACAAAAACCAATATGTTTAAAGCTGCCGGATCAGGTGCACCTGTTTCAAATATGACCAGTGCATATGGTGGAGTTAGATGGGAATCGGG
>DATGMV010000220.1:0-8935 GCA_035307185.1 Fermentimonas sp.
TGCTGCAGCAATTCAAGCGGTTCAACCTAAATCAAATTCTGAATATGAAGTAATAGTTTATCAAAAAATTTCGATTGGTTATGGTGGAACATGGTCTAATAACCCATGGTTACAAGAAATGCCAGATCCAATTACGAAAGCTACTTGGGACAACTATATTTGTATGTCACCAAATACAGCAAAGCATAAATTTAATGCTGAACTTAATGGATTAAACCAAGTAGATGCTAACAAACGTGTACTAAAAGTAACTATTGCTAACGGGCATAGTATAGAATTACCAGTTGTGGTAATTCCAGGAATGCATGATCAAGTTATTGCTATTGCTACTGGGTTTGGACGTACAGAGAAAGTAGGAATGGCTTCTGCTAATAGAGGTAAGAATGCTTTTGAATTAGTTGATTACAAAGGAGAAACTTTATCATATTATAATGATGTAACTATTGAGGAAACTAATAATTTCTATCCGATTGCTATTACGCAAACGCATATGAGTTATGAGGATCGTCCAATTGTTAGAGAATATACATTAGAAGAATTTAAAACTAACCCAAGAGCTTTAGATGATTCAAGAAAAGAAGAGTTAGGAGCTTATACTTCCTTACAGTGGGAAAAGAATGAAAATGATGACCCAGATGCATTTTTCGACCTTGACGGGTTTAAAGAACACGGGACAATGTACCCAGTTCATGAAAAGCACGGAATTCATTGGGGAATGTCTATTGACTTAAATACTTGTACTGGTTGTGGAGCATGTACTGTAGCGTGTCAAGCTGAAAATAACGTTTCTGTAGTTGGTAAAGACGAAGTTTTATTAAATCATGAAATGGCATGGATTAGAGTTGATCGTTACTTTAGTGGTAATCCAGAAGATGCAGATAGCATTCAAGCTGTATTCCAGCCAATGATGTGTCAGCATTGTGACAACGCACCTTGTGAAAACGTATGTCCAGTTTCTGCAACTAACCATAGTCAGGAAGGGTTAAACCAAATGATTTATAACAGATGTATTGGTACTAAATACTGTGCTAATAACTGTCCTTATAAAGTTCGTCGTTTTAACTGGTTTGACTATAATGGTGCAGATGCTTTTGCTGATAACCTATACAAAGATGGCGTTCGTGATGATATCAATGACGACTTAACGCGCATGGTGTTAAATCCAGATGTAACAGTACGTTCAAGAGGAGTAATGGAGAAATGTACTTTCTGTGTTCAACGTTTACAAGAATCCAAATTAGCTGCTAAACAGGCAGGTGAGCCATTACAAGATGGCGCTGCTAAAACTGCATGTCAAACGGCATGTCCTACACATGCAATTACATTTGGTAATGCAAATGATAAGAACTCAGCAATTCATAAACTAAGAAAAGAAGAATATAGAGAGCGTATTTATTACGTGTTAGAACACTTGCACGTTTTACCTAACGTAAACTATTTATCTAAAATTAGAAATACTAATAGTATTGTTGCTGGTACAGAAGAAGATGGTCTATATCATCAGCATATATAATATTAAAGGATAGTAGTTACTTGGATCTACTATCCTCCTGTTTTTGAAATGAGCAATTCCAATATATTAAATACGAATTTTTAAGACATGCATTTAAAATACGAATCATTTATCCGCGAGCCCCTCGTTAATGGTAATAAGGACTTTCATCAAATTACTGAGGATATTTGTAAGCCTGTAGAACAAAAGCCTACAAAACTTTGGTATGCAGGTTTTGCCTTTTCCCTTATCCTTTTTGCCTTTGGAGCTTTCTCTGTAGGTTGGGAGATTTATTGGGGGTTAGGAACTTGGGGAATTAACCGAACTGTTGGATGGGGTTGGGATATTACTAACTTCGTTTGGTGGGTAGGTATTGGTCACGCAGGTACCTTAATTTCTGCGATATTATTACTTTTTAGACAAGGTTGGAGGACCGCTGTTAACCGAGCTGCAGAAGCGATGACTATTTTTGCGGTTATGTGTGCAGGAACCTTCCCTATTTTCCATATGGGTAGAGTATGGGATGCTTTTTTCGTATTACCTTATCCTAATACAAGAGGACCTTTATGGCCTAACTTTAACTCTGCTTTATTATGGGACGTATTTGCAATTAGTACTTACTTTACTGTTTCCGTATTGTTCTGGTATTCTGGATTAATTCCTGACTTCGCTACATTACGTGATCGTGCTAAAACTAAATTAAGAAAACGTTTATATGGAATTGCGTCTTTCGGTTGGACTGGTACAGCTAAAAATTGGCAACGTTTCGAATCCTTAACTTTAGTGTTAGCGGGATTATCAACACCATTAGTATTATCAGTACATACAATTGTATCTTTTGACTTCGCGACTTCTGTAATACCTGGTTGGCATACTACAATTTTCCCGCCATACTTCGTTGCAGGTGCTGTATTCTCAGGGTTTGCGATGGTAAATACCTTGTTGATCATTGTTCGTAAAATCTTTAGATTAGAGGACTACATTACCATTGGTCACATAGAAGCTATGAACAAGATTATCGTTCTTACAGGTTCTATTGTAGGTATTGCATATTTGACAGAGTTGTTTGTAGCATGGTATAGTGGTGTTCAATTTGAGCAAGAGGCGTTTTACTGGAGAGTAGTTGGACCATATTGGTGGGCTTACTGGGCGATGATGGCTTGTAACGTTGTATCTCCTCAATTCTTTTGGTTCAAAAAATTAAGACGTAACATAGTATTTACCTTTATACTGTCTATTGTCGTAAATATTGGAATGTGGTTTGAAAGATTTGTAATTATTTCAACAACATTAGCAAGAGATTTCTTACCATCAGCTTGGACGTATTATACGCCAACATGGCCTGAAGTAGGATTTTATTTAGGAACATTTGGACTATTCTTTACTTGTTTCTTCCTATTTGCTAAGTATTTCCCAGTAGTAGCTATTGCTGAGATTAAGCATACAGTTAAAACTTCTGGTGACAACTACAAAAGAGATATGAAACATCTTGACGAGATGTCAGTTGAAGAGTTCATAGAAGAAACTAAGAAGAATTAAAAACATAGTTAATTACTATTATCAATCATACTATATAAATATTACTATATATAATGGCTATTAAGAAATTTGCAGTAGGAATTTATAAAGATGACGATGAGCTGTTTCCGGCTGTCCGTCATATCAGAAAAAGTGGGTACAAATTGCATGATGTTTATACTCCTTTCCCTATCGATGGATTAGATGAAGAGTTAGGATTAAAAGAAACTGATTTACATATTGCTGGTTTTATATTTGGAATTATTGGAACCGCAACTGCACTCGGTTTTATGAGTTGGATATTCACAGTTGATTGGTCTATAGAGTTTGGTGGTAAACCTTTCTTTGCACTACCTGCTTTTATACCAATTACTTTTGAATTAACAGTATTATTCGCAGCGGTAGGTATGGTTCTAACTTATTGTTATTTAAACCAATTAATGCCTGGAGTTAAAAAACATATTTTTCATGAGCGTCAATTGGACGATGTTTTTGTAATTGTTTTAGAAGTTACTGGTGATTCAACGGATGAAGAAATGATGAATTTCTTAAGTGAAACTGGTGCTTATGAAACTAATATTCAAATTGCTGAAGAAGGTTGGTGGTATGGATATTGGGATAAGGAAGAAGACTATCAAAATCAAACAACATTATAATTTTTAGGATCAAACCTAAATAGAAATAGCTATTATGAATAAGAAATATCTAACAACTATAATTATTGCTGGTGCGACTTTCCTTACTGCTTGTAATAGTGGTAATACGAGAAGGAATCCTGGTAAGATTTATATGCCAGATATGGTATACTCTCAAGCATATGATGCTTTTACTGAAAATCCCGTAACTAAAAATGGGTTAACAAGTCAAGAGCCAGTTCCTGGAACTATTGCTAGAGGTCAAGCTTTGCCAGAGCACCTAACTGAGGATGATGTTGATGCTTATACAGCTTTACCGATTCCTTATGATTTTTCTTCTGATGAAATATTAGAAGGTAAGCGTCTATACGCTATTCATTGTGGAATTTGCCATGGTGATAAAATGGATGGACAAGGACCATTATTTACGAGTGGTAAATATGCATCTATGCCTGCAACATTAGTTTCTGAAGCTAACATTACTATGCAACCTGGTAAGGTTTATTATGCTATTAAATATGGTAAAAACATGATGGGATCTTATGCAAGTCAATTAGACATCAAGCAAAGATGGCAAGTAGTAGCATATATTAAGCAGTTTCAATCAGAAAATGGTGGGGATCCATTCACTATGGGACAAGGAACAGAGACGGAAACAGTCGCTGTAGTAGAGCAAGAAGAAATTGTAGAGGAAACAGAATAGTTAGCATATTAAGTAGAACAATAAATATTAAAAGGGAAAATTTATTTTACCCAAACAATTTTTAGAACTTTAAGGTTAAGTCTTAAATTATGATTACAGAAAAATTTGCAGTGCCTTCAAGATTCAAAACTACTGGTCTAGTATTACTAGTCTTAGGAATCTTAACATTGATCGGAGGCTTTATTTCTTTAGTAGGTGGAAGCTCTCCTGATCCTGCGCGCTTCTGGATAGGATTGTTACAGAATAGTGTATATTTTTTATTCATTGTTATTGCTTCTATATTTATTCAAGCAGCGGCAGGTTTAGCACACGGAGCATGGATTGTTGCTTTTAGAAGAGTTCCTGAAGCTATTGGTGCAACTACATGGATTTTCGGATTGATTACTTTAGTAGTTTTATTCTCTATTTTGTATTTAGTACCTGATAAGAATTTAATTTATCACTGGATTGATCCGGGCAATGATAAAATAGTACAAGGAAAAACAGCTTTTTTAAATAGAGGCTTATATGTAGCTTTCTCTATTGTAACTGTAGGATTATGGAGCTGGTTTGGTATTAAGTTTAGAAATAACTCTATACAACAGCAAACAGCACCTCGAAATTCCACAAAACTATATTGGAAAAATGTTGCTTTATCTGGTGCTTTTTTATTTGTTTTTGCATTGACTTTAATGAGTACTACACCTTGGTTATGGTTAATGAGTATTAATGCACACTGGTATTCTACTATGTATAGTTGGTATGTGTTTGCTTCTTCTTTTGTTGCTGGAATGGCTTTAATCTTGCTTTTTGTTGTATATCTTAAAAATCAAGGTAAGCTTCAGCTCGTTAATAAAGAACATATACACGATTTAGGAAAGTATATGTTTGCATTTAGTATTTTTTGGACTTATTTATGGTTTTCACAATTTATGTTGATATGGTATAGTAATATTTCTGAGGAAACTGCTTACTTTATCTTGAGAGCACAAGGTCCATACTCGGTTATATTTTATTTGGCATTAGTAATTAACTTTGTATTACCTATATTAATTTTAATGTCTCGCCCGAGTAAAAGAAACTATTTTTTAGTTGTATTTATAGCAATAGCTATTATCTTTGGTCACTGGTTAGATTTCTATATCATGGCAGTTCCTGAAGTATTGTTAGAAAACTGGACTTTAGGTTGGTTTGAGTTAGGAATTCCTTTAGGCTTTATTGGAATATTGATGCTATCGGTATCTAATATTTTAGCAAAAGATAATTTAGTTCCTGTAAATAATGTATTATTGAAAGAGACTATTAACCACGTAAGCTAATTGCTACACTGTTAATTAATTTGATCTCCTAATTTGAGTTAAGTATAAAAAAAGTAAAATGTCTGGATTTATTATTACTGCTCTTGTAATCTTAGTTTTTATCGTCGTTTATCAATTGGCGAAAGCTAGTGAGTACACTGTTGTTATTCAAGGGGAAGAAAAAGTTGCTGCCAAAACGAATCGTTTGATGGCTTGGCTCATGCTAGCATTCTTTGTCCTCGGCTTATTTGGATTGTATAAATGTCATGTTTATTTAGTGGACATGTTACTACCTGAATCAGCTTCAAATCATGGTGATAATTATGAGTTCATGTTGAAATGGACCTTAATTGTTACAGGTATCGTGTTCTTCTTGACACATATCATGTTGTTTTATTACATCTTTAAGTATCAAGCAACTGATAAAAGAAAAGCGCTATTCTACTCACATAATAATACAGTAGAGGTGTTATGGACTACAATCCCTGCTATTGCGTTATTAATTCTTGTTATTATTGGTTTACGTAACTGGTCAATAATGATGGATGTTGCACCAAAGGAATCTTTACAAGTAGAAATTACTGGTAAACAATTTGCTTGGATTATTAGATATCCTGGTCCTGATGGTGTCTTTGGACAAACGGATTTCCGACTAATCAATGATGCAAATAATGTTGTTGGTCTTGATTGGGACGATCCTGCAAGTAGAGATGATATTATCTTTGAAAATGGTCAAATGCATTTGATTAAAGATCATCCTGCACATTTAATTATTAAATCAAGAGATGTAATTCACGACGTAGGATTACCTCATTTCAGAATGAAAATGGATGCTGTTCCTGGGATTGTAACAACTATGTGGTTTACACCAAAATTTACATCTCAAGAAATGATAGATAAAACTGGGAATCCTGATTTTATTTATGAAATAGCTTGTGATCAGATGTGTGGAAATGGTCATTATTCTATGAGAGGTACGATTATTGTCGAAACACAACAAAAATTTGATGCTTGGTTAGCGCAGCAAACTTCTTACTATGATCAACATTATGGAGAAGTTGAAGTAGCAGAAGAAGCAACTGAAATCGAAGAGGAAGAAGTATCAAATGATGAGGTTGCTATTGTAGATAATAATTAATAACTTATCTGCTATAAACAGAATTCTATTATTTAATTGAGAGATATAAACCAATTAACTGGTATAAAATTTATAAAATGAGTAACGATATTACTTTGGGGCAAAATCCTACAGACACAACTTCAGTAGGTGTTCCTGTGTTCGACGGAGCGCATCATGATGAACATAAGCAACATTTTATCACCAAATATATATTTAGTCAGGATCATAAAATGATCTCTAAGCAATACTTGATCACAGGTATTATTTGGGCTATTATTGGTGCATTGTTTTCTGTGTTTTTTAGATTACAATTAGGTTTCCCTGATGATACCTTCCCTGTAATGGAAACATTTTTAGGAGAGTGGGCTAAAGGTGGAAAATTATCACCTGAATTTTATTATGCCCTTGTTACAATGCATGGAACAATTCTTATATTCTTTGTATTAACAGCAGGACTAAGTGGTACTTTTAGTAACTTTTTAATACCATTACAAGTAGGTGCGAGAGATATGGCTTCTCCATTCTTGAATATGCTTTCTTACTGGATATTTTTCTTGTCTAGTGCTGTAATGCTTGGTTCTTTATTTATTCAAACAGGACCTGCTTCAGGTGGTTGGCAGGTTTATCCGCCATTAAGTGCATTGAAAGAAGCATCTTTAGGTTCTGGATTAGGAATGGATTTATGGCTATTGAGTATGTTACTATTTGTAATTTCTCAGTTATTAGCTGGATTAAACTATATTTCTACGATTCTTAACATGAGAACTAAGGGCATGAAAATGTCACGTATGCCTTTAACTATTTGGTCGTTCTTCTTTACTGCTATTTTAGGAGTATTAACGTTCCCAGTATTATTGTCAGCGTTTGTATTGTTATTCTTTGATAGACACTTTGGAACTAGTTTCTACTTATCTGAAATATTTATTGGAGGTAAAGCTTTATCTAATATCGGTGGTTCAGCTATTCTTTATCAACATTTATTCTGGTTCTTAGGACATCCTGAAGTATATATAGTTATGTTACCAGGTATGGGTATTGCTTCGGAATTATTATCAAACCATGCAAGAAAGCCAATTTTCGGTTACATAGCGATGGTTATTTCCTTAGTTGGTATTAGTACTTTATCCATGTTTGTATGGGCGCATCACATGTTCGTTACTGGGATGAGTCCGTTCTTGGGAAGTATTTTCGTCCTCTTTACCTTATTGATTGCAATTCCATCTGCTATTAAAGTATTTAACTGGTTAGCTACTTTATGGAAAGGAAGTTTAAGATTGAACGTACCTATGTTATTCTCTTTAGGATTTATATCCTTATTTATTTCGGGTGGTTTAACAGGTATTTTCGTTGGTAACTCCGCTTTAGATATTCACTTACATGATACATATTTTGTTATTGCTCACTTCCACTTAGTAATGGGTGTTAGCTCGTTCTTTGGAATGTTTGCAGGTATTTATCATTGGTTCCCGAAAATGTTTGGTCGCTTCATGAATAATACTTTAGGATATATCCATTTCTTTATCACTTTAATTGGTGCTTACCTGATTTTCTGGCCGATGCACTATGAAGGTTTAGCAGGTATGCCTAGAAGATATTATGACTATGGAGCTTGGGAATCATTTAAACAGTTTGCTGACTTAAATAAGTTTATTTCTGTGGTGACTGTGGTTGTATTCTTTGCTCAACTGTTATTTGTATTCAACTTCTTTGTAAGCATATTTAAAGGCAGAAGAGTTAAAGTTCAGAATCCTTGGGAATCTACTACTTTAGAGTGGACTACTCCAATTAAACCTGGACATGGTAACTGGGAAGGTCCAATACCTGAAGTTCACCGTTGGCCTTATGATTATAAAGATGATGGTAATGGAAAAGACTTTATACCTCAAAATGTGCCTTTAAGGCCGGGTGAAGAAAGTCACTAATTACACTAAATATTTAAAAAGCTGATTGAGTTTCTCAATCAGCTTTTTTTTCTTGTATTTTAAAGTTGAACTTTGATAGTTATTGTATGAGTTTAATTTATATCATTAATCCCATTTTTTAAGTACTATAGATGAGTTTGTTCCTCCAAATCCAAAGGAGTTTGATAAAATAGTATTCAGTGTTGCTTCTTGTGGGTTAGCTATAATATTAATCTTCTCTGTGTGCTCATCACCTTCTTTAAAATTAATGTTAGGTGATATAAATCCG
>DATGMV010000221.1:0-8105 GCA_035307185.1 Fermentimonas sp.
ACTGTTTACAAACACATACTCAGAATCAATTATCAGTGAGTACGCACCTTTAACAACCACTATTAAGTTGTACTTCTCAGCAAATTGCTTTGTTTTATCTATCTTATCAAAATCATCACTCCACTCACCTATAATTCTCGAAAGCTCTTTTGGGTGAGGGGTTAAAATAGTTTTAGGGGGCAACAACTGCAACCATTCGGGATGCTTTGCCAATATATTCAACCCATCGGCATCAATAACCAGAGGTACTTTGCTGCTCTGTAGAAATTTGTGCAATGCTAAAGCAGTTTCTTCATTCTGTCCAATACCAACCCCTACTCCAACAGCATCAGGTTTAATATCATACTTAATTTCACTAATATAATCGCTATTGCTATCTTCAATTACCATTGCTTCGGGAAAACTTGATTGCATTACCTGCGTGCCACAATTTGGTACATATGCTGTAACCAATCCACACCCCATTTTCAATGCAGCTTTAGATGCAAGATGCACTGAACCAATCTTACCAAGACTACCGCCAACAATTAACACATGACCTTCAGTACCTTTGTGTGCAAATTTTGCAAGAGGCTTTAATAAAAACTTAATATCTTTCTTCTCAGTAAAGAAATGTTTTGACTCTGTTTCGGAAATAACTTCATCATTTAAACCAATATCAACAATAGTAACATTGCCAACAAATAGCGCATTCTGAGGCATATAAAGGGCTAATTTTGGAATCTGAAAGGTTACAGTTTCAGTAGCATTAACGGCAAAAGCAGTAGGCCTATCAAGAAATAAACCACTCGGCACATCAATACTAATTATACTTTTCATCCATTTTTTGCTGTTATAAAAGCCCTTGCTCATCCACTCCACCTTTTTATTATCATTCAGATTAAAATTATTAATCTGCTCAATAACCTTTCGGGTAGTACCACTTACCTCACGAGAAAGTCCTGTGCCAAAAATCGCATCAATAACAATATCAAAACTCTCCAAATCGGGAATATCACTCTCCTCCAAAATCTTCTTACAAGGAATCTTTTCTGCTTTAATTCTTCGGACATTATGAGCACAATCATCGGTATAATTCTCATTATACTCAACAACACAAACCTTTACGTTGTACCCATGTTTATTTAAAATACGAGCAACAGCAAGTCCGTCCCCCCCATTATTACCTACACCTGAAAAAATAACTATCGACAATTGTTTATTGCTAAATCTTGCTATAAACCAATCGCAGAAAGCAGTAGCTGCCCTTTTCATCAACTCAAGAGAAGAAATCCCCTCCCTTACTATCGTACCTTTATCAACACTTTTAATCTGTTTTGATGAAAGAATTTTCATTTTGTTTTAATCTTTTTTGTAATTTTATCACGAAGTTAAATGAAATTGTTTCAATAGCCATTTTTGATGAATAAAATTACTGTTTTTCTTTTAATTATTCTCACTTGTCAACACTCTATTGCTCAAACGGAAGACATATTAAACGACTCTGTTGAATATAGGATGATTCAACAACTTTCGGCATATCCTCAGGAGAAAATATATATGCAGACCGATAAATCGGTATATCTTTCAGGTGAACGCGTTTGGTTTCGCACACACTTAGTAGATGCGCTCACACACAAACCCATCTATATAAGCAGATATGTATATGTAGAACTAATTAACCCTCTCGACAATCTTGTGCGAAGGGTAAAAATACGCCCCGACAGCACAGGATCATACTCCGGTTATTTAGATCTGGAAGATGATCTGGTACAAGGCAACTACACATTCAGAGCATACACCCATTATATGAGAAACATGGGAGAGGAATCTCTCTTTAAAAAAACAATTCAAGTATTAGACCCCTACTCGTTGGAAATTGAGCCGATAATTGGTTTTGATATAGATAAAAACAACATCAGTCTTTCTCTTCAATTTGTTGACAGAAAAAACAGCGACACAATTTTCCCCGAAGTTGTAGAATGTAAGATAGGTCATGGTAAACTACACACCTTACGACGTGGCAACGATGGCATTTATCAACATAGAGCAAGATTATCAGAAAAAGACACTAACAGAACACTTCTTTTAAGCATAGTTAATAACGGGCGAAAATACAGCCGCTATTATAATACTCCAACAGACATAACAGACTATGATATAAAAATATTTCCGGAAGGAGGATATCTCATACCCGGAGTAGCATCTAAGGTAGCATTAAAAGCACAAAACAGCAACGGAATGGGATGTGATGTAGAGGGTATCGTATATGACTCAGGCGGAAAAGAGATTACAAAATTCAACAGTAAGCATTTAGGAATGGGATACTTCCATCTGCTACCTTTAGAAAATGAAACATATCACATAATAAGTCGCAATATCAACGGAACAGAGAAGCGTACCGAACTTCCCACTCCAAGAAATGATGCCAATGTAATATCTGCTAAAACTACAGGAGATCGACTACTCATTCAGCATCATAAAGGAAGTACTTCTCAACAAAACAACATCTCGCTACTTATACATCATAAAGGATTGTTCATTTATAAGTCGGAATGGAAACCCGGCACCGAAATATTTAATTTACCAATTAAGCAGCTGCCAACAGGCATATTAAATATCTTGCTGATAAACCACAACAATGATGTACTAAGCGAAAGACTTATTTTTAATCTTAACAGCAACGATTTTGCTTCAATACAAAGCACAGAATCTAAACAGGCCTACAAAAGAAGAGAACAGATATTGGTCAGTTTCAAAATGACCGATTTCAATCAACTCCCTTCCACAGGAAATATAGCTCTCTCGGTTACCGATAAGAACACAGTAGAGCTCGATAGCACAATTAATATCATAAGCACAATACTGCTATCCTCAGAACTAAAAGGTCACTTAGAATCACCCGCATCATACTTCTCAGAAGGCACTATCAATAAAGATGCCTTAGATGTACTAATGCTCACACAAGGATGGAAGAGATACAATATTCCCTCAGTCATTAAAGGCGATATAGAAACTCCAGATGCATATGCAGCAGAGAAATCACAAATCATCAATGGTAGATCCGAAACACTAATAGGCAGCCTAAAAGAGGGTAAAGTTAGCATGATGGCCAAACTCGACAGCTTAGTAAGCTATGAAGCGACAAACACCGACGACAAGGGTCGTTTCACCTTCAATGTTGAATACCCGGAGGGAACAACAATACTGGTTCAAACAGTCGGAAAAAAAGGAGGAAAATTGAATGTTATTAACATCAACCAAGAAACCTACCCTCAACTACAAAACGCCGCTGTTAAACTAAAATCAGAATTAGTAAACCAACACAGCTCCAGTCAGGACTCCTATCTGCAGCAAGCCAATGAAGAGTACACACTTAATAATGGATTACGAACAATACTTTTAGATGAAATCACAGTTACTGCCCAAAGATTAGAAAACTATAAAGAATCGATATACTACTCACCAATTCATGCACACGGACTACAAACTGCCGAGGACATAGAAAAGATGGCATCAAGCAGCTTTCGTTCACTACTCTATCGAACTCCCGGCATAATAGTAAGAGGAGATCAGGTGACCACTACAAGATCTGAGTTACCTGTTTTATTTATAATAGACAACATGACCTTCGAAGACTTTTCGGGGCGACTCGATGAAATAGATGTTTCCACAATAGAAAGCATATTTGTATTGAGAGATAACACCTCTATGCCCGGATATTTTCCGGAGACAAGTGGTGCTGTTGTAGTTACTAGTAAAATGGGCAATTACAAAAACACCTCTCGAAGATCGCCTAACATAGACGAATTTATACCATTAGGCTATCAACAGGCAGCTGAATTTTATTCGCCCACATACGAAACTGAGGAACAGAAGGATACGGGCATACCCGATTTGAGAACCACAATATTCTGGAAACCAAACTTGCAATTCACAAATGAAGGCGAAGCAGTTGTTGAATTTTATTCGGCAGACTACCCAACAACATATCAAATGATTGGTGAAGGAATTGATGATAATGGTAAGTTGGTTCGCTTCTCAAAAGAATTTATAGTCGAAAGTAGTGATTAAGTCAGAAGCAGTATTTAAAGGTAATAATTGAAGAGAAACAGAAAGTAAAAGTAGTGATTGAAGAAATAAAATGAAAGTAGTGATATAAGGAAATAATAGAAAAAAGAGAGCATAAGCTCTCTTTTCAGTGTGTGTTTTATAAAAAATTGTGCGCAGAATGAGACTCGAACTCACACGCCGTTGCCGGCACTACCCCCTCAAAGTAGCGTGTATACCAATTTCACCACCTGCGCATAATGTGTGCCCGGAACAGGGGTCGAACCTGCACGTTGTTACCAACACTAGTCCCTGAAACTAGCGCGTCTGCCAATTCCGCCATCCGGGCAGTACCTGTTCACTTTTGGCAAGACTCACCTTGCCGGGCTTTAATTCATAATTTGCGGATGCAAAGATAGATTTTTTTTTACATCAACCCAATAATATACTAATTTTTATTTCTAAAAAAAGAAAGCCATCTATCACAGACAGCTCCCTCTTACAATGAAAGTTATTTAAAATTTAATCAAAAAGTTTCTTTATTTGTAGCAGGCACATAAGGAGTGTAAGAACTATTGTAGCTCCTAATCCTCTTTCTTGCCACAGAAGGCGGCTCATTATCTCTGTATTCACTCAATGCATCGCTCACTTCAACAGATTTACCAGCCGGAACAGATATCTCAACCGTTACACTCTGATCTCTATATCCCTGCGATACCGGTACCCTCAAGAACTCGGGTAACAACAAAACAGAATCGTTTTGTACAATATTATATCCAAATTCACTAGTAGCCTCTTTAGCATCCTTAAGCGACTTACCTTTTATTGCCGATATCACTCTAACATTAAATAGAGAATCGTTACTTTGTCTGATAAACACATTTATATCTCTAAATAGTAATGAATCACCTTCAATGTTTGTAAATGGCAGTTCATCTAAATCGCTTTCAATACCCCACCCAAACTTAAACTCAGCATAATCCTCTCTGTATGGATCCATCTCAACATACAGCTTATTTGATGATAAAGGAGCCATCGTTAGAGTAGTTTCACTTGAGCTCTCAACACTAAACTTATCCACTACCTTAACTGTAAGAACCACCGACAAAACAACACCCGCAAGCCACAAAACTGTTGCAATTACTCCAATCGCTGGTCGTGATTTTGCTTTCATCACACGACGCACTATCCATGTAATAATTGCAACTATCGGCACCAAGATAAGTAATATCAAAGATACTGTAAGGAGGGTAGACTCATAACCGGGATCAATAAAAAGCGACTTAAGCGGTATTAGCTGCGCTCCGGCAAAAAACAATCCTGCAAACAGAGCTATCATACTCAATGCCACAATTCCTACAAACGAAAAGAACGCAACTTTTATCAGGATGATGAGAGTATTCAAGCACCCCGATCTCTCCGGTTTTGCTGATGTTCTTGAATACCCTGTTCTCGTGTAAGGAGGTTCAGGGGGCATCTCATTTGTATTCATTTCAGGAGAATTACCGGTATCCGAAGAGCTACTAATTTTTGATGAGTCGTCCATATTAGAATACTTCACTTTTTGTAAATTATCCTCAGATACAGCCTTCAAATCATCTCCACTATTTACTCGAGTATTATCATTTACTATAGAATTACTATCCCCTGCTCTGGTTTTAGAACTTGCCAAATTATCATTCACCCTGTCGCGAATTGATTTTATATACTCATCCTCCCCCATCATTTCTAACTTCTGCTTTACACTTTTAGCCTCAGGAACAATAATCATCAATATTATATAAAGTAGCACCATACTACCATTCATACTCCAATTAAAATCCATATCTCCAAACAAATGGCTGAGTGGAAAGATAGTTACCATTCCAAACACATTAAAAAACAGGGGTAATAAAAAAATTAACCTTGGAATCCACGAATCTATCTTAAAATATGCTGCAATACCCCCACATACGCCACCAATATACTTGTCGTTAGGGTTCCTGTATAATCTTCTTGAAACATTACTTTCGAGATGCTTCTCCTTCAGCACAATCCAAAGTATAATATAAACCCAAAAAAGAATACCGAAGAAAACTAAAAACCCAAGTCGAAACCATGCAGGATCAGTCTTAAAATAGTGTGCTAATCCGCTACATACGCCACCAATAATCTTTTCGTTAGCATTTCTATAAAGCGATTTAGACCCTTCATGCAAACTCTCATCGGCAGTACTCTTAGATTCTCCGCCTCCAAAATTATCATTAACCTCATACCTTCTTTGGCTTTCTTCATCATACTCTGTATCAAACTCTTCCGGTCGGCCAATACTATTAATAATAGCCTCAACATCATCGTCGGTAATACAGTTAATACCCAGTTTCAGGCGATTACCAAATAGTTCGGCAATCCTATTCTCAATATCATTAACAATTTCATCACCATCTTCTTCTTTAGAAAAGTAACTCTTCAAACTAACAATATATCTATTCAATATCTCGTAAGCAGTTTCTTCAATGGCAATTACCTGTCCCTGAAAATTTATATTGATAACTTTTTTCATTTTGTAAACTATTATTTGGAAGTATCTGATTTAGTTAATATTTCAACACCTGTTGCCAATTCTTTCCATGTAAGCTCAAGCAGATAATAAAACTCGCTCCCTTTTTCGGTAAGTCGGAAATACTTTCGAGGCGGTCCAGATGAACTCTCAACCCACTGATAGGTAAGCACACCAGCATTCTTAAGTCGATTTAGAAGTGGATAAAGCGTTCCTTCAAGCAGAGTTAAACCGGCATTCCTCATTTCTTCTATGATGTCGCCGGGATAAGCCTCTCCTTTTTTAATGATGGAAAGAATACAATATTCAAGGACCCCTTTCCTCATTTGGCTTTGTGTATTCTCTATGTTCATATATTTAATTAATTTCTTATCAGTTGCGTTTGTTTTATTTTACAAATATAATCTAAGCAAGGTATTATGCAATGCAAAGTACCAAACGAAACACCATATTTTGCTTTAATTAACTTTAAACCATTGCTTTTAATGGATATTTCACGTTGCTTAAGATATTAAGAGCAAGAAATTGATTTAAAATAATTCGGAAGCTATCAACTTCATTAATATTTATACTCAAAATCATTAGTTTTTTGTAAGTTTGTAATAGTTTAAATATCAGTTAAGTTGTAATAAGATCAGCTATGACGTTAGAAGGTAAACATATAGTTTTAGGTATTACCGGCAGTATAGCAGCCTACAAATCGGCTATACTAACTCGACTTTTAATAAAAAAAGGTGCCGAGGTGCAGATAGTAATAACTCCTGCAGGAAAAGAGTTCATCACACCTGTTACACTGTCGGCACTATCGGGGAAACCAGTAATTAGTGAATTTTTTGCAACCGGCGATGGAACTTGGCACAGCCATGTCGACCTCGGATTATGGGCCGACTTAATGATTATTGCTCCTGCCACAGCATCCACTTTGGGCAAGATGGTAACCGGTATAGCAGATAATATGTTAATAACCACATATCTTTCTATGAAAGCCCCCGTTTTTGTTGCACCTGCAATGGATCTGGACATGTTTAAACACACAACCACGCAACGCAACCTCCAACAGCTGAAGACTGATGGTGTTAAGATCATAGATCCTGGTGTAGGTGAACTTGCAAGCCATCTCGAAGGAAAAGGTCGAATGGAAGAGCCGGAAAACATTGTGGCAATTATAGAAGATTTCTTTAAAACGGAACAAGATCTTCTTAAAAAAAAAATACTCATAACGGCAGGTCCCACTTATGAAAAAATAGACCCGGTGAGGTTCATAGGCAACTTCTCAACCGGCAAAATGGGCTTCGCCCTTGCCGAAGAGTGTGCTACTCGTGGAGCAGAGGTAACACTCATAGCCGGTCCCACCTCCCTCACAGCCACACACCCCAACATCAAAAGAGTAGATGTTGAATCTGCTCTTGAGATGTACAATGCCTCAACATCTACCTTTCCCGATATGGATATTGCTATATTATCGGCAGCCGTGGCAGACTACCGTCCCACGGATGTGCAAGATAAAAAGATGAAAAGAAGGGATAGCGAAGATATA
>DATGMV010000222.1:0-5899 GCA_035307185.1 Fermentimonas sp.
AGTTGATAAATATACTTAACGACTCCTTTTACCAAGTAACTTCTAAACCTATGGCAATTGTTTGTGTAATGGGCACCAATATTGCACTTCCCGGATTTCTATACAGAGCCGCAAAAGCTTTGTATGATAAAGGTATAAACATAGAGAGTTTCGCTCAGTCGCTAATGCAGGTGAATATGCAATTTGTTATAAATCGCAAATACTACGAAGATGCTGTTATTGCACTAAATGAAGCTCTTTGTAAGGACTTAAATTAAAAATCACTCTTCATCGTAGGTCTGATATAGAAAATCGTTATAAGGGAAACGTGTTACATGTATCTCTTTTACTTTTTCATATAAAAGGTCTTTTAGCGCATCAATATTTTCTTTCTCAATAGCAGAGATAAATATACAATTCTCTTTCATTTTGCTTAACCAAGTTTGTTTAAGCTCATCTAATGTATAGTTCTCTCTCCTCTTTGGGGTAAGGTCGTCCTCGTCTTTTGCGGTATAGCTAAAAGCATCAATCTTATTAAACACCAGAATTGTAGGCTTTTCTGAATCGTCTATTTCAAATAGAGTTTGTTCTACTATATCAATTTGCTCTTCAAAGGAAGGATGTGATATATCAACTACATGTACAAGTATATCTGCTTCACGTACTTCATCAAGTGTGGACTTAAAAGATTCAACAAGGTGAGTTGGGAGTTTTCTAATAAATCCTACCGTATCTGTAAGCAGAAAAGGTAGATTCTCTATTGTAACTTTTCGAACGGTAGTATCCAATGTAGCAAACAGTTTATTTTCAGCAAATACTTCGCTTTTACTTACCAGATTCATTAAAGTGGATTTTCCAACATTTGTGTAGCCTACCAATGCTACACGAACCATCTTGCCTCTGTTTTTACGCTGTACAGTTTTTTGTTTATCAATATCTTTCAACTGCTGTTTTAGTCTGGAAATCTTATCTAAAATAATTCGACGATCGGTCTCTAACTGTGTTTCACCGGGACCACGCATAATTGTACCCCCACCACCTCTTTGTCGCTCAAGGTGAGTCCACATTCGTGTAAGACGAGGCAAAAGATACTCATATTGAGCCAACTCCACCTGTACCTTGGCGTGTGCAGTTTGAGCCCTCATTGCAAATATGTCAAGAATAAGGCTGGTTCTATCCATTATTCTAACCTTTAACACCTTCTCAATGTTTCGTAACTGTCTGGCTGATAGTTCATCATCAAAGATAACCACACCTATCTCATTGTTTTCATCCTTTACATACTCATCTATCTCTTCCAGTTTGCCTTTACCCACAAAGGTGGCAGTATTAGGCATTTCAAGACGCTGTAAATATCTTTTATGCGGAACCAGACCTGCTGTCTCAGCAAGAAAAGCCAGCTCATCAAGGTATTCATTTACTTTTTCTTCATTCTGTTCTTTAGTGATAAGTCCAACCAGAACAGCATTTTCATTTTTTATTTCTTGAGTTATAAAATCCTTCATAAATTAAAATTTAATGTTTTACTCAAAACCAAAAGCCAAAACCGGCCATTAAGAATACCTGCGAATAGTCTTTCAAAAACTGATATTTAAACTCGAAATTTGCCCTTACCCTATATTTAATATCATGTTGAAAACCAAGCCCTAAATTAGCACCCGGTCTATGCTTAACCTCGTTCTCAACATCTAACTTCCAATTTGAATAATGCAATCCTGCAATTGGGTAGAGAGAGGCCGTAAAAGAAATTGGGATAATGTAGTGAGCATCAGCATCAATCATCCACATGTTTTCGTTATTAATATCAAGAAATGTAGTGAACGATGGTGCAAGCCTCAAATTGTTTGTGCGGTAATAATGAATATGTACACCTGCACCGGGACTATTTATCTCAGTACCATATCCTGCATGGGCACCTATACCAAAAGTCCCTTCAAATTGAGCAAATGCTCTTGGAAGTGAAACCAAAGTGAATAGACCCAATATTATTATAATTTTCTTCATTAAACTTGTTTTATATTATCATACCGCTACCAAGGCATAACTTGCCCTCACTGTCGTAAATCACACCAAATTGTCCTGCGGCAATACCCTGTACTGGATCTTTAGAGTGAATCTTATACAAGTCTCCCGTTCTCGAAATAACCCCTTTAGTAAATTCCGGTGTATGCCTTATTTTAAATGTAATCTCTTTTTCATCCTCAAACTCACCCCAAACATCCTTTGTGATAAACTCAAATCCTTGTAGATTAATCACATCTCCATACTGATGTTTAGTGTCGTATCCTTTTGATACATAAATAATATTTCTGTTTACATCCTTTTTAATCACAAACCATGGTCCGCCACTCAATCCTAATCCTTTGCGCTGACCTATAGTATGAAACCAATAACCTTGATGTTTACCCAATATATTACCTGTTTCCAATTCAACAATCAACCCTTCTTTTTTTCCCAAATATCGTTCAATAAACTCGTTGTAATTTACTTTACCCAGGAAGCAAATTCCCTGACTATCTTTCCTTTTTGCAGAAGGTAATCCATTTACAGATGCAATTTTACGTACTTCAGACTTCAACAAGTTACCAATTGGGAACATTAGTTTCGAAACCTGAACATAGCTAATTTGACCTAAAAAATAGGTCTGATCCTTAACAGGATCCTTTGCTGTCGACAACCATGTAAGTCCGTCGATCTCAGTTGTAGTTGCATAATGTCCAGTTGCAATTCTGTCGAAATTATTACCCCATTTTTGCTCAAATACACCAAACTTAATCAGCCTATTACACATCATATCGGGATTAGGTGTAAGCCCTCTTTTAACAGAATCAATAGTATATTTAACTACTGTATCCCAATATTCTTCGTGCAGAGATACAACTTCAAAGCGGCAGCCGTATTTTTTAGCTATATAAGTAACTATTTCGATATCTTCTTCGGAAGGACAATCGATATACCCATCTTTATCCTCCATGCCAATTTTTATATAATATATGGTTGGGTTGTAGCCCATCTCTTTTAACTGATGCACTACAACAGAACTATCTACTCCACCTGATACTAAAGCTGCAATTTCCATTTATTTTCGTTGATTTTGAGGGGCAAAGGTAATGAATTCTGTTGAAACTGAGAAAAATTGAACCCTACCTAATGATTAGATTTTCAGGTAGAATAATGTTTTTAATTTATATTCAAAACAATAGTATCAAAAAAATAATAGTATCTTTACATTTTCGGAGTGGTTTATCCATTACTGAGATTGCTGATAAGCAAAATGCCTCTGAGTAATATTAGGCAACCTTCCCCAGCTCTGCCTGGGGCACAAAAGAGAAATGAAAAATGATATATATAAATGACTTACAGATGGAATTATTCAACCCTATCAGACTACCAAAAAAATAAAAAAGATGAAATAGCGAAAGAACTAAACTTACACCCCATAATTGCAGAATTGCTTGTAAATAAAGGATTAGAAACAAAAGAAGATATTGAGAATTACTTATATCCAAGCTTGGATAGTCTTCACGATCCTTTTTTACTTCCCGACATGGACAAAGCCGTTAAGAGAATTGAAAAGGCTCTTGGCAATAAAGAAAGAATCTTGGTATATGGTGATTATGATGTGGATGGAACAACAGCGGTTGCATTGGTTTATAAGTTCTTTCGAGGAATAACAAGTAACATAGACTATTATATTCCGGATCGGTACGACGAAGGGTATGGTATCTCGATTCAAGGAATCGATTATGCCGTAGAAACAGGTGTAAAACTAATTATCTCTGTCGACTGTGGTATAAAGGCACTCAGTAAAATAAAATATGCCAAGGAAAATGGTATAGATTTTATTGTAGTTGACCATCATGTACCAGATAGTGAACTTCCCGATGCTATTGCTGTAGTAGATGCTAAACGGGGCGACTCAATTTATCCGTACGACGAACTGTCAGGCTGTGGAGTTGGATTTAAACTAGTGCAGGCCTTTTCGCAAAGAAATGGATATCCTTTGTCGGAGATAGAGCATTTGCTCGACTTAGTTGCAGTGAGTGTAGCTGCAGATATAGTTCCTTTAACCGGAGAAAACCGTGTAATGACTCATTTTGGGTTAAAACAACTTAATTCTAACCCAAGTTACGGATTGCGTGGTATTATTGAGATTTGTGGACTACAACGTAAGCATATAACCATAAATGACATTGTTTTTAAGATAGGTCCACGCATAAATGCGTCCGGTAGGATGATGAATGGCAAAGAAGCGGTGGATCTGATGCTTGCAAACGATATGACTGCAGCAAGGGAGAAAAGTAAAAATATAGATCAATATAACCTCGATCGTCGCGAATTGGATAAAAAAATTACTGACGAAGCAATTGATTATATAGATAATAATCTTGATGTTATTAAGCAGACCAGCATCGTGCTCTACAACGAGAACTGGCACAAAGGAATTGTTGGTATAGTTGCATCCAGACTTAGCGAAAAATATTATCGTCCGGCAGTTGTACTCACAAAATCAAATGATTTGATATCCGGCTCTGCTCGTTCAGTGCCCGGCTTTGATGTATATAAAGCAATAGAGTCTTGTCGCGATATATTAGAAAACTTTGGTGGACACACATATGCAGCGGGACTCACCTTACGTGAGGAGAATCTCGAAAAGTTTAAAGAGCGATTCAATACTCTCTCATTCGACGGAATGGAACCCCGTATGATGTCTCCCGAAATAAATGTAAATGCAGAAATATCCTTCTCACAAATTACACCAAAATTCTTAGAAGAACTCGAACTGTTCAATCCTTTCGGACCAGAGAATGAAAATCCTGTTTTTCTAACTAAAAATGTATATGACACCGGTAACAGCAGGTTGGTTGGAAAAGATCAGCAACATATTAAGCTTGAGTTAGTCGACTCTTCATCCAACATATACATGCCAGGTATTGCCTTTGCACAGCATGATAAATTCAAACGAATAAAAGATGGTCTTCCGGTTGACGTTTGTTACACGATAGAAGAAAATAATCACGGTAACAAATCTTTTACACAATTAATGGTCAAAGATATTAGGGAGTAATGTTTCACGAGATTCTTAATCAGTATTGGGGGTATACTTCTTTTCGTTCGCTGCAAGAAGAAATTATTCAGTCTGTTTGGGAAAAGAAAGATACTTTGGGACTCATGCCTACCGGTGGAGGCAAATCCTTAACATTTCAGGTGCCGGTTATGGCTATGGAAGGAATATGCCTTGTTATAACTCCACTCATAGCATTAATGAAAGACCAGGTAGATAACCTCAGAGATCGTGGAATCAAGGCTGCGGCGGTATACTCCGGCATGTCTCGCGATGAGATAATTACCACTCTCGAGAATTGTATATTTGGCGATTATAAATTCCTCTATGTTTCGCCCGAACGACTATCTTCAGATATATTTATTGCAAAACTCAACGCAATGAACGTTTGTTTGTTGGTTGTAGATGAATCCCATTGTATATCACAATGGGGTTATGACTTCCGTCCTTCATATCTAAAAATAGCAGAAATACGCAACATATTAGTTGATGTACCAGTGCTTGCACTTACAGCAACTGCTACAAATGAGGTTGTTGATGATATACAGAGCAAATTGCATTTTAAAGAAAAAAATGTATTTAGAACAAGCTTTGTTCGTGATAACCTTTCGTATGTTGTACGTAAAGTAGATAATAAAGTCAGCGAGCTGGTTCATATACTACAATCGGTGCCAGGTACAAGCATTGTTTACGTGAGAAGCAGACGTGGTACAAAAGAGATGGCAACAGAGCTGCAAAGAGAAGGCATATCAGCTGACTTCTTTCATGCCGGACTCACATATGAAGAGAAAGTATATAAACAGAATGCATGGAAGCTTAACGACTGTCGCGTTATTGTCTCAACCAATGCTTTTG
>DATGMV010000223.1:0-5246 GCA_035307185.1 Fermentimonas sp.
TCGGCACGTGCACTGGCTTCTCATGCTTTGTCTATATTTGGTGACCATCAGGATGTTATGGCGGCAAGACCAACGGGTTTTGCACTGTTTGCGACAGGTTCTGTGCAAGAGGTCATGGATCTGGCAGCAGTTGCCCATTTAGCATCTATTGAGAGTCGCGTACCATTTCTTCATTTTTTCGATGGATTCCGAACATCACACGAAATCCAAAAAATCGAAGCTCTGTCTAACGAAGATTTGGCACCATTAGTTAATCGCGAAGCGCTGAAAGAATTTCGCGAAAGGGCGTTAAGTCCGGAAAACCCCGAAGTTAGGGGAACTGCTCAAAATGATGATATCTATTTTCAGGCACGTGAAGCATCAAATCCTTTTTACGACGATGTTCCGGAAATTGTTGAGAAATATCTGGATAAACTTGCCGAAGTTACTGGTCGTAAGTATGGGCTGTTCGATTATTATGGCGATCCTGAAGCCGAGAAAATTATAATTGCAATGGGTTCGGTAACAGAAACTATACGTGAGGCTGTTGATCACCTTAGAGAAAAGGGTGAGAAAGTTGGTCTGGTAGCAGTTCACTTGTATCGTCCATTTAAAGCTGAGGCATTCTTATCGGTTATTCCAGATACTGTGAAACGTATTGCAGTTCTTGATCGTACAAAAGAGCCCGGATCTCCAGGAGAACCTATGTACCTTGATGTAAAAGATAGTTTCTACGGTAAGGAAAATGCTCCGGAAATAGTTGGAGGTATTTACGGTCTTTCATCAAAAGATACTACTCCATCTCAAATATTATCTGTATTTGAGAACCTGTCTATGAAGATGCCTAAGAACGATTTTACTATTGGTATTGTAGATGATGTTACATTTAAATCACTACCAATTAAACAAGAGGTTTCTATGGATGAGACAACATATGAAGCCAAATTCTATGGTCTCGGTTCAGATGGAACAGTAGGTGCAAATAAAAACTCTATTAAGATTATAGGTGATAATACCGACAAGTATGTTCAGGCATATTTTGCATACGACTCAAAGAAGTCGGGTGGATTTACCTGTTCTCACTTGCGTTTTGGTGATAACCTCATTCGTTCTCCATATTTGGTTAATACACCCAATTTTGTAGCATGTCATGTTCCTGCATACCTGAATCTATATGATGTTACAGCAGGTCTTAAGAAGAACGGTACTTTCCTTCTTAATTCATTGTGGTCTAAAGAAGAGGTTGCAAATCATCTGCCCGATCGTGTGAAAAAATACTTCGCAGTAAACAATATTAAGTTATATATAATAAATGCAACTAAAATTGCAGAAGAGATTGGACTGGGTAACCGCACAAATACTATTTTGCAATCGGCATTTTTTAAGATTTCTAATGTTATCCCTTATGATCTTGCTGTAGATCAAATGAAGAAATTCATTGTTAAGTCGTACGGCAGAAAAGGTGAAACAATAGTAAATATGAACTATGCTGCCGTTGAGCGTGGTGGCGATGTTGAAGAGGTAGAGGTGCTTCAGGAATGGGCAAATCTTAATTTATCGACAGATAAGACTGATGATGTACCCGAATTTATACAAAATGTTGTACGCCCTGTTAATGCTCAAAATGGATATAGTTTACCTGTTTCAGCTTTCAAAGGTCGCGAAGACGGCACTTGGGATGTTGGTACTACAAAGTATGAGAAGCGTGGTGTAGCTGTTAATGTACCGGTTTGGATACCTGAGAATTGTATACAGTGCAACCAGTGTGCATATGTTTGTCCACACGCAACTATTCGTCCATTTGTGCTCGACGAGGAGGAACAGCAAGGTGTTGCTGAAGGTGTTGAACTACTCAAAGCACAGGGTCGCCAATTCACAAATATGGGGTTCCGTATTCAGGTTGATGTGCTCGACTGTCTGGGATGTGGTAACTGCGAAGATGTTTGTCCCGGAAGAAAGGGCGAGAAGGCGCTCCAAATGGTATCTATTGAGTCACAGTTGGAAAACCAAAAGAATTGGGATTGGATGCTTGAGAATGTTACCAGCAAAGCTCACCTTGTTGATACACAGTTAAATGTAAAGAACTCCCAGTTTGCAACACCTCTGTTTGAATTCTCAGGAGCTTGCTCTGGATGTGGTGAAACACCTTACGTTAAACTTGTAACGCAGTTGTATGGAGATCGTATGATGATAGCTAACGCAACAGGTTGCTCTTCAATTTACGGTGCTTCCGCTCCGGCTACACCATATACTAAAAACGAAGAAGGTAAAGGACCTGCTTGGGCAAACTCATTGTTTGAAGATAATGCAGAGTTTGGTTACGGATTTGCAATTGCTCAGGAAAGTATGCGTAATAAACTGCATAACTTAATGTCGCAAGCATTATCTAAAGATGAATTCTCAGAAGAGCAAAAGGAATTATTTAATCTTTGGATAACAAATAAGGATGACGCAGAATTATCAAAAGAGGTGTCAGCTAAAATTGTTGTTTCATTAGCAAATAATGAAAACTCTATAGCAAATGAGATTCTTTCACTTGAAAAATATCTAACAAAGAAATCTATATGGGTGTTTGGAGGTGACGGATGGGCTTATGATATTGGCTTTGGAGGTCTCGATCATGTTCTTGCAAGTGGCAAAGACATCAATGTTCTTGTTCTCGATACAGAAGTATACTCAAATACAGGAGGGCAGTCTTCCAAATCTACACCTATAGCAGCTGTAGCTAAATTTGCTGCTGCAGGAAAGAGAGTTCGTAAAAAAGACTTGGGAATGATTGCAACAACATATGGTTATGTATACGTTGCACAGGTTGCAATGGGTGCTAATCAGGGACAAACGTTAAAGGCCCTTCGCGAAGCTGAGTCTTACAACGGACCTTCATTGGTAATTGCTTACTCTCCATGTATCAGTCACGGTTTGAGAAAAGGTATGGGGCAAGCACAAACAGAGCAGAAGTCGGCTGTTGATTGTGGATATTGGCAGCTTTGGCGCTATGACCCACGTCTTGAAGAAGAGGGACAAAATCCATTCCAGTTTGACAGTAAAGAACCGGATTGGAAGAAGTTTAGAAGCTTCCTGATGGGCGAAGTACGTTATACTCAGTTGTTAAAATCGTTCCCGTCTGAAGCAGAAGAGCTCTTTAAAGCTGCAGAGGAAAATGCTAAATGGCGTTATCGTTCATATATGAGAATGAAAGATGCCAGCTTTGCACTTGAGGGAAGTCTGGAAGAGGCTACAGAATAATTCTACTATATTCTGAAAATTAATTGGGGGGTATCGCATATGCGGTACCCTCAATTGTTTGCGTTTTTCTACAAAATATTATGCTATCTTTGCATTCATATTTTTACTAAAATGCAAATACAAATAATAAACGGTCCAAATCTCAACCTTCTGGGGAGCAGAGAACCCGGAATTTATGGTAAAGAGTCTTTCACTGATTTTCTTAGTGAATTACAATTAGAGTATCCAGATATAAAAATTAATTATTTTCAGTCAAATATAGAAGGTGAAATAATCAATAAAATACAAGAGACCGGTTTTAGTTACGAAGGAATTATCCTTAATGCCGGAGGATATACTCATACTTCCGTAGCAATAAGAGATGCAATCAAAGCAATTAAATCTCCGGTAGTAGAAGTTCACATATCCAACATAAGTGCAAGAGAGGAGTTTCGACACAAGTCAATGCTTACTGCTGTTTGCCATGGGGTTATAGCCGGCTTTGGCTTAAATTCGTATAAACTGGCAATAGAGTCAATTATTCTTGCAAACAAATAGTTAGTTTAAACGTTAGATAAACAGTTGTATTTGCTGTTAATAAATTAATAATCAGAGATAAAGTCATTCGGTTTTACTTTCGTTGTTAGTAATCAGCAGATTATTAAATTTTAAAAATTAGAAAACAGATCAATCAAATAAGAAATATGCATAAACATACAAAAATAGTAGCTACCATATCAGACAAAAGATGTGAAGTACCTTTTATTAAAGAATTGTTCGAAGCCGGAATGAATGTAGTAAGGCTTAACTCTGCCCACTTAGATGAAAAAGGTTTTTTGAACATAATTAATAATGTACGTGAAGTATCAGATGAAATAGCACTATTAGTAGATACAAAAGGTCCTGAAATTAGAACTACAGTTGCAGAAGCTTCTATTGAATTAAAAACAGGAGAATTAATAAAGATTGTAGGTAACCCCGAAGGAGTTTCCTCAAAAGAAACTTTATTTATTTCATACCCCGGTATAGCAAAAGAGATGGATGAAGGGGATGATATACTAATTGATGATGGTGAAATAGACCTGAAAGTTATTGAAGTAAACGAAGATTACGTTCTTTGCAAAGCTATGAACGATGGAGTAATTGGAAGTCGCAAGAGCGTAAATATTCCGGGAGTTAGAATTAATTTACCTGCAATTACAGAAAGAGATAAAGAATTTATCGAACTATCGGTTAAGCATGAAGTCGATTTTATAGCTCACTCTTTTGTGCGAAGTGGTGATGATGTTAAGGCAGTACAGGAGATACTTAACAAACTAAATAGCCCAATTAAGATTATTGCCAAAATAGAGAATCAGGAGGGAGTAGACAATGCCGATGATATACTTGAAGAAGCCTATGGAATCATGATTGCACGAGGTGATCTTGGTATTGAAGTAGAGCAAGAAAAAATACCCGGTATACAGCGTATTTTAATAAAAAAAGCTATTCACTATAAAAAACCTGTTATTGTAGCAACTCAAATGCTCCACTCAATGATTGTTAATCCGAGACCCACTAGAGCAGAGATTACAGACATTGCGAACGCAATTTATTATAGAACAGATGCAGTTATGTTAAGCGGTGAAACGGCTTATGGTAAATATCCTGTAGAAGCTGTGAAAACTATGGCTAAAGCTGCATATGAGGCAGAGTTAACAAAACTTGCCGACAATGATATACGTGTGCCAATGAACCCTGAAGACGACAGAGAAGTTACAGAATTCCTAGCAAAACAAGCAGTTAAATCTTCAAACAGACTTAATGTTAAGGCTATTATAACCGATAGTCACACCGGTAAAACAGCACGTGTATTAGCAGCATTCAGAGGCAAGAGCCCTATACATGCCATAACAACTACAAAACGCCTTGCTCGTGAGCTTGCATTATCATATGGGATATCTGCAGAGTATCAGGAAGGAAGAGGAGATGGTAATACAAAAGAAAGTCGCAGAGCCTATTTTACCGAAGCATTAAGGAGGTTGATTGATCAGAAACTAATA
>DATGMV010000224.1:0-2079 GCA_035307185.1 Fermentimonas sp.
GTAGGTACTATTCCTCCCAAGCGTCCGAAATGCTCAACAGGCACTTTGCCGTTTACTGCAAGCCTCACATCTTCAACCATCTGCCCGGCATTGAGTTCTACAGTAAGTATTGCCTTTACCTTGTTAGCATACTCATTAATAATTTTAGTTGGATAGGGCCAAAGTGTTATAGGTCTTATTAGACCTACCTTAATTCCCTCCTTCCGGGCCATCTCGATTGCTTTTAAACAAATTCGTGCTGCTGAACCAAAAGCTACAATAATGTATTCGGCATCAGAACATTTTATTTCTTCATAACGTACCTCGTTCGCTTCAACTTCTTTATATTTAGACTGAAACCTAAGGTTGTTCTTCTCCATAGATGCAGAGTCGAGCTCAAGCGAAGTTATTATATTTGGTTCTCTATCAGATGTTTTACCAAGTGTTGCCCATGGACACTGCTCACGAATCTCCTGTTCAGTACGTCTGCGTTTAAAATCAGGTAACTTAACCTTTTCCATCATCTGTCCAATTACACCATCAGTTAGAATCATTGCAGGATTACGATACTTAAATGCCAAATCAAAACCTAAAGCTACAAAATCGGCCATTTCCTGAACTGAGTTGGGTGCAAGGGTTATAAGTTTATAATCGCCGTGTCCACCACCTTTAACAGTCTGAAAATAGTCTGCCTGCGATGGTTGTATTGTACCTAAACCAGGTCCGCCACGCTCAACATTTACAATTAGGCAAGGTAATTCTGCACCAGCCATATATGAAATTCCTTCTTGTTTTAGACTTATACCCGGGCTTGATGATGAAGTCATAGCATATTTACCACAGGCAGCACCTCCATAAACCATATTGATTGCAGCTACTTCACTTTCTGCTTGAAGTACAACCATTCCTGTTGTTTTCCATGGAGCCTCGGACATAAGTGTTTCGATTATTTCAGATTGTGGTGTGATAGGGTATCCAAAATAGCCATCTACTCCGTAGCGAATTGCCGCATGAGCGATTGCATCATTTCCTTTCATTAATGATATTTCTTTTGCCATAACTACCCTACTCTCTTTTTATAAATGGTTAAACATGCATCGGGACAAACATATCCACAGTTTGCACACCCAATACACTCATCAGGATTTTTCATATATACGTAGTGATACCCCCGGTTGTTTACCTCCCGTGGCTCAAGTTCCAACACATCAGTGGGACAAGATACTACGCAAAGATCGCACCCTTTGCAGTGGTCTCTGTTTACCTCCACATAACCAATAAATTTTGCCATTATTGAGTTGATTTTAGATTAATTTTTCTACAAATATACTGTTTTTAGTTAGTTACAAATAACTAAAACACTTTTTTTATTTAGCAAATCTGTTGATACTTTTACTGATATGCCTATAAATCTCTCTCACTTCTTTATCATCAATAAGTTCAAGTTGTTTATTTAAAATCTTTTCATCCAACCTGACTGCTGGTCCGGTTTGTGCATCCAAAGGTTCAATTTCCATCACTTTTGCAGCAGTTTCAGCTATTAATGGTTTTAATATATCAAAAGGGACTCCTACCTTTTTAAGGATCTCATGAGAAAGGGTATACATATGATTAGAGAAGTTATTTGCAAAAACTGCTGAAAGATGTAAATACTTGCGCTTATCACTTTTAATCACTTTAACATCATCCGAAATTGTCTGGGCAATCTCTGTGAGGAAATCTTCAGTCTCAATTGAGTTGCCTTCTATAAACAGGGGTACTTTAGAAAAATCCAAACGTCTGTTTTTACTAAAGGTTTGAAGAGGGTAAATTACACCATATTTTTTAATTTTAAAGGTGGTTTCTGTTCTGACATTTATTGAAGTTGCCGGTACAACTTCGGTATATGGATCTGATATTTTAGACGGATTATCTGAGTTAAATATCTCAATTGAGACGCTTCCTGCAGTGTGAACCCATATACCAGTAGTGACAGGCATTTGATTCAGAATATGAGGAATTATGTCATCACTTAAAGAATATATATATAAATCGGCATTACGTTTAAGATCATAAATTTCATTTACTGCTTCTGCTCCAACTCTTTTTGCCAATTTTTGA
>DATGMV010000225.1:0-2675 GCA_035307185.1 Fermentimonas sp.
GTGCAACTGATAGTGATGACGAAGGAAGTGAAAATGAAGAAGAGGATGCAGAGTCAAGTACTGATGTAGCATTCCATAATGTGAACGAATAAAACAAAATTATAAATAATGAACCCCTTAGGAAAAGCCGGAGATTCTTTCAGAGATTCAGTTGCAACAGTGAAGAGAGACGGAAAAAGAAATTGGATATTTCCTATTAAACCTTCTGGCCCATATACCAATAAAAGAACGATAGCTGCTATCATATATTATGCAGTCTTTTTTACACTCCCTTTTATTTTTGTAAATGGAAGACCATTATTAATGTTTAATATTCCAGAAGGTAAGTTTATTATTTTCTCCTATTTATTTTGGCCTGAAGATTTTCTAATCTTTGGGCTTTTAATGCTTACCGGAATTATATTTGTTGCACTATTTACAAATGCATTCGGTAGGATTTTTTGTGGTTGGATTTGTCCACAAACTATTTTTATGGAGTTTTTATTCCGAAAAGTAGATTATTTGGTTTTAGGGTCTGCAGGTAAACAAAAATATTTGCATAATAAAAAGTGGGATAGAGAAAAGAGAAGTAAGTACGCTTTACGATATGCTTTATATTTTATCCTTTCTTTTATTATTGCAAATACATTCTTGGCATATATTATAGGAGTCGATGAGCTATATAAAATAATAACAGGATCATTTGTAGAACATTATCCTGGTTTTATAAGTATTTTCTTGTTTACTTCCGTATTCTTTTCAGTTTTTGCTTTCTTAAGAGAACAAGTATGTACTCATATTTGCCCTTATGGTAGACTACAAGGTGTTTTGTTAGATGAAAATTCAATTGTTGTAGCTTATGACTATAAACGAGGTGAACCAAGAGGAAAGTTCAGTAAAGTTGAAGACGCGTCAAAAGGAGACTGTATTGATTGTTTTCAATGTGTAGATGTTTGTCCAACTGGAATTGACATTAGAAATGGTACACAATTAGAGTGTATTAATTGTACAGCCTGTATTGATGCTTGTGATCATATTATGGAACGAGTAGGTAAACCAAAAGGATTGATACGCTATGATTCCGAAAATAATATATCGCGTGGAGTTAAGTTTAGAATTACAGGTAGGATGATTGGATATTCAGTAGTGTTAACAGTATTGATAGGCTTGATTGTTGGAATGTTGATTACACGTAAAGATGTTAGTGCTCAGTTAGTTAGAACTCCAGGATTAACATATCAACAAAGAGGAGATGACTCATTAAGCAATATGTATAATGTTAAGTTTACAAACAAAACAATACAAGCTTATGATTTAGAGTTACGTTTATTAAACGAAAAAGGAGAGATTAGAATGGTTGGAGAAGAAAGTATTCACGTTGAACCAGAAGCACAAACAAGCGCGAGTTTATTTATTGTTTTACCAAGAACCGAATTGACTGAAACCAAACATAAAGTTTACTTAGAAGTCTTGAATAATGGTGAGGTTATCAATAAGGTAGAAGCTACTTTTGCAGGTCCAATTGTTAGATAATAAGATAAGTGTAAAAAATGAAGAAAGAAGAGAAATTAAAAGGATTTCATTGGGGATGGGGAATAACAATTGTTATTATTCTTGGAGTTGCAGCGATGATGTTTTTAGTATATAAAAGTAGTCAGGTCGATTATGATATGGTTATGGATGATTACTATGAGCAAGAGTTAGACTACGAACCAATGGTTCAAGCTCAGAAAAGATTAGAGCAATTATCAACCCCTTTTGAAGTTCACCAAACAGAAGATTGGTTAATTCTTCAGTTCCCTTTGGAGTGTTTGGATTATGAGATCCAAGACGGTGAATTAGAAATGTATCGTCCATCAAGTAAAGCACAGGACTTGGTTATTCCATTTGAGTTAGATGAGGATGCGCAAATCGTGTTGGATAAATCAAGATTCTTGAAAGGTCAGTATACTTTAAAAGGGAATTGGACGATGGGTGGTGAACGCTATAACATTAATAGAGCGATCTATATCAACTTATAATACATGTGGGGGACAGCATTAGTAGCAGGATTGACCATTGGAATTTTAGGAAGTTTGCATTGTGTTGGCATGTGTGGTCCTTTAGCGCTATCTATTCCTTTCCCGACAACTAATCGAATAAAGAGAGTATTAAGTATTTTAACTTATAACTTAGGACGTGTCGTTACTTATATGATGATAGGTATCGTCTTTGGTTGGATTGGCCTGCAATTCACACTCTTTGGTTGGCAACAAATCTTATCTTTAGTTTTAGGTGTTTTCTTGCTTTTAATAGCACTTGGAACAATCTTTCATAAACGCATCATTAAAATTAGTGCCGTAAATCGTTGGTGGAATAAGCTATTTGGAAAAACTTTCGGTCGATTATTAACAAAAGGTACTTTCGGATCTTTATTCATTATTGGTATTTTGAATGGATTATTACCTTGTGGATTAGTTTATGTGGCATTAGCAGGTGCATTAGCTACAGGAGAAGTGATAACCGGAGCTGTTTTTATGATGGGCTTTGGATTAGCTACACTTCCCGCCATGATGACTGTGTCTTTAGCAGGTGGATTGATTAAAGCTAAATGGCAACATATTTTAAGAAAAGCATCGCCTTATGTAATTGCATTAATGGCTTGCTTATTGATATTGCGAGGTCTGAATTTGAATATTCCTTATCTTAGTCCTCAA
>DATGMV010000226.1:0-8498 GCA_035307185.1 Fermentimonas sp.
AAGTGGGAGAACCATACCGCAAGATAATCATCTTTTCCGAGTATGTTGATACAGTCAAATATCTGGAAAAATCGCTGAAAGAACATTACAAAGATCGGTTACTGGTTGTTTCCGGCGACCTTAGTGCATCCAAACTAAAACAGATCAACAGAAACTTCGATGCATCCAACCAGGAGCAGGAGGATGACTTTGATATACTCCTCTCTTCAGACAGGATTTCAGAAGGTTTTAACCTCAATCGAGCCGGTATGGTGATCAATTATGATATACCCTGGAACCCTGTCCGGGTAATTCAGAGGCTCGGAAGGATCAATCGTATCAGTAAAAAAGTCTTCGATGCACTTTACATCGTAAATTTCTTCCCCACTGAGAAAGGTTCGGTACTTGTAAAATCCCGCGAAATTGCTGCCAATAAAATGTTCTTGATCCACACTGCCCTTGGCGAAGATTCCAAGATCTTTGATATTGACGAGGAACCGAGTCCCGCAGGGCTTTACAATAGAATACAGAAAAATCCTGACGAACTGGATGAAGAGAGTTTTTACACGAAGGTTCTGAACGAGTTCCTGAAAATCAAGCAGGAGCATCCCGGTCTGATAGATAGTTTCCGGGATTTCCCACCTCGAATAAAAGTTGCCAAAAAAGGTGAGGAGAGCGAACTTTTTGTCTTTTTCAAAAAAGACCGGCTCTATGTCGGCAGGGCACAGACAACTGCCAAAGGGAAAACACAACCAGACCAGACCTCCCTGGAAGATATTATCGATCTCATAAGATGTAGGCCGGACGAGGAGAAACTTAACTGGAATACTGATCAGTTCTGGCATACCTATGAAGCGATCAAGAGCTTCAGGGTTCTCCACACTAACCCCACCAGCGAACAGAGTGTCGAGATGAAAGCCCTCAACAACCTCAACTATCTTATCCAGAATCTTAAACCGCTGATAATGCCCTATTCAGGATTTTTGAGAACACTCAGGGAAGATATTCAATCATACGGCACTTTGCCCGATTATACCCTGCGTCGTATAATGAACTTCAAAGAAGATCGTCCGGAAGAAATAAAAGAACTGATGAGTGAGATCGGAGAGAATTACTTAATCAGAGAACTAGAACGCTTGAAAGACAATCCACAGGAAATAATAATATCAATAGAGAACAGAAAATTATGAACGAAGCAAGAAATGTACTCGAATCAATAGTAGATGAGTTTTCAGTAGAGAAGTTTAACCTATTCTTCCGCAGGAAAACAACCAATTACTATGAGATTATGGATAATTCTCCTCATCTCAATGATGAAGACTTTTCACATAGTTTAAAACTGGGCGAGATAAAATTCGAGAACGGTGACCAGATTGTTATCTATCTTTTCAGAGTCAAAAAACCACTCTCAGAACGTTCAGGAAAAAAAGCTCAATATGAAAAAGCAAAAAGAGTTTTAAGATACCCTGATAACCGAGTCTATTCAGCGGGTATCTTTATTTATTTCGATGATGCAGGAAATTTCAGATTCTCACTGATCTATTTTACATCAGAAGGTATTAAAAGATTGGGAAGTAATTTTAAAAGGTATACCTATTTCGTTGGTAAAGATCTTTCTAATAAGACTTTCTTGTATAGAATTGGAGATGGAGTGTTCAGTAGTTTGGAACAGGTCAAAGAATCGTTCTCCGTAGAACCTGTTACGAACCAATTTTTCTTACAATTCAGAGAGTATTTTGAAAAAACTAAGAAGGAATTCGAGTCATCTAATAGAAATTACGTTTGCTTATGGCTCAAGGATAATTATAGCGATGAAGAGTATAACCAACAGATCAATAAATTCACTTACACCTTTTTAGGTAGAATTATCTTTATGTATTTCCTGCAAAGAAAAGGGTGGATTGAAAATGAACCGAATTTTTTATCTAAGAATCTGGATAAGTCATCTTTGTATCAGAATCTGTTAGAACCTCTGTTTTTTGAGGTTTTTGCGATAAAAGAAAGTGATAGGAAAGAATCTATCAAGAACCAATATAAAGATACGCCTTACCTTAACGGTGGTCTTTTCGAAAGAAGCGAGTTGGAAAGAAACCTTCATCAAAAGGGTAATTTAGTTCTTTTCAGGGATGAATTCATAAGGGATCTGATAGTAAACTTTTTTGATTCCTACAATTTCACGGTTGATGAAAACACCCCCGATGATAAAGAAGTCTCAATAGATCCTGAAATGCTAGGGAAAGTCTTCGAAAATACCCTAGCGGAAGAAGAGAGGGGGCAAAAGGGAACTTTTTATACCCCGAGAGAAATAGTTCATGTTATGGTTAAAGATTCTCTTTTAAGATTCCTCATTAACGAAACCGACATAGATAAGAACAAACTCCATCAATTTGTCTTTGATTTAGAAGAGTTTAACGATATTGGATTTAACAAAGAAGAGATAAGGCTTATGGATTCAAAGCTGGAACAGATCAAAGTACTTGATCCTGCTGTAGGTTCAGGTGCCTTTCCAGTTGAGATGATGCAGGTATTGGTTTATCTGAGAAAACAATTGAGTGTCAGAGTTGGAACAAATATTAATGAAGTATCATTGAAGAAACAATTTATTAAAGAAAACCTATATGGTGTCGATATCGATCCCGGAGCGATTGAAGTTGCTAAATTGAGGTTATGGTTAGCTTTAATTGTAGATTATCAAAAATACGAAGCTGAACCTCTGCCCAATCTCGATTTTAAATTCAGAGTAGGCAACTCACTTCAAGAAAAAATCGAAGACATAGACATCTTCTCTACAGCTACTAAGGGCTACAACCAGCTTTTCGAAGAAGACTCAAAACTTAACGAAATGAAATATCATATGATCTCAATTAAAGATAAGTTCTATCAATCGGAAAATGAGACAGAGAAAGCAAAGTTAAAAGATGAGTTCGACGACATTGAACATAATCTCATTCATTACGTGATAGAAGAGTACAGACAAGATTTTGAAACTTATCTAAAAGCTCATTATAAAACTCAAATGGAAGGATCAAAATATGCTCAGAACAGTAAGTATCTAAAAGAGACATTAAGAATTACTGAAAAGATAGAGATTATCGAAGCAAAAATAAAAGCCGGTACTTACAAGTTATTCAAACCCGATTTTCATTTCTCTGAGGTTTATGACCGCAAGGATGAAAATAACCAAAAAATATGGGGATTTGATATTGTTATAGGGAATCCCCCTTATGGCGTAAAAGTAGATAATGACATAAAAGAAGATCATCAGTTGGGGAGCAAGGATAGTTATGGTGTGTTTATCTCTACTACCTTGAAAAGATTTCTCAAAAAGAGAGGTGTTTTATCCTTTATTATCTCTGATACCTGGCTTACGATAAAGACTCACAAACAATTACGTCAGCAAGTATTGGAAAACCAACTCCATAAAATTATCAGATTGAACCAGGACTGTTTTGATGCCACCGTTAACGCTTGCATTATGTTGTTAACAAAGTCCGGTAATACTAATGGTCAATTACTAGTTGCTGACTTGACCAATATTTCAACAAGAAAGGAAATAGAAGAGCTCCGGCAAAAGCTTTATGGTACTGAGAGATTTATTGGACATTCCACTCCTAAGTTTGCCATTTTTCACTACTTTCAAGATCTTATTAAGACTAATTCAAATCTACCTATTTTTGTAGCAAATCCCAGATTATTTTCTCTTATGAACGATAAGAAAGCTAAAACTCGCAAGTTGGTATTACAAGGTAAATATGTTGATGTTCGGCAAATTGAGATGAATGATAACACGATTGAAATAGTTAAACTGGGAGACATTGCTGACATTAAACAGGGTTTAGCTACTGGAGACAATAAAAACTACCTGTTTCAAAATCCTCTGTCCAGAGGTAGTTATAGAAGTATTGAAGGTTATAAGGAGTTTCTGCTTGATTATAAGGACTTAGAGGAGATTACCCTAAACGATGACTTGAGAGTAAAAATTATAAACCGAGGTTTTCACAAATCAAGATCTGAAAAGAATTTCGATCCTGATTTATGGTTTGATGGTAAATATATTGTTCCTTATGATAAAGGAGGTGAGAGCGATACTGAAACAGGTTGGTTGCCCAACTATTATGTCCCCACAAACTACTACATCGATTGGAGTCAAGATGCTGTCAATAGAATGAAATCTTTGACTATAAAAGAAAGAGACGGAAAAGGAGCAAATAGAATATGCTCTCGGTTCCAGAATGCTGATTATTATTTTAAGAAGGGGATCACTTTTTCAATTGTCGGTCAGTATTCTCCATCTTTTAGAATTGGACTAGGAAATGTTTTTGATGTAAGAGGATCATACATATTTGCCGAATTTGATAATTATTTTCTTCTGGGTGTGCTTTCATCTAAATTGATCAAATTTCTTTTTAAAGGGTACATTATCAATTCAGTAGGCAGCGAAATAGACTCAATAAAGCAAATCCCAGTTGTATTAGATACTACCTACGGAATAGCTGAACCAGTTTCAGAGATCATAGAAAAGCAAAAGAAAGATCCTTATTATGACTATATGAGTAATGAGCAGAAGAAGATTGATAGATTGGTTTATGAAATCTACGGCTTGAATGATCGTGATATCAGGGAGGTAGAGACTTGGTATGCACGACGCTACCCCAAACTAGCCAGATTCTGCGATGTATAAAAAAAAGAGGAGAAAATATGAGCAATAATGTTATCTATTATCCATACATGAGAGTTCCTGATGATGACTGGTTTAAACGCGTGTTATTATACTGGGATTCTGTAGAAACAATAGTACCTAATGAAATGGTAGATAAGATTAACAGTAAACTAGATTCTATGAAGGAAATGGTTGATTGTGAATTAGTAAGAATTATTGACCCTCTAAATTACATTTCTTCTAGTAGTGATTTTGATAATGCAGTATATAAAAGAATCATCGAGAATAATTCTGATCATATGAAGAAAAACTTTACTTATAGCAATTCAAGATACATACATATTCTTAAAATGAATCATCATCTTGTATCTGAGTTAAAGAAAGAGGGACTAGTTAAAGACCATAACGATGAATTTTATCGGGTTGAGGCTCAAACAGCAGCAATTTACATGCACTCTCTCGCATCTTACTTGGGTTCTTGCCGCGACCAAAAAAGTGATCCGATAACTAATAAAGATCGTTACTTTGATCCAATTCTAAAAATGGATGAAAGAATACAGCTTCGAGAGAGAGTTCTAGAAGCTTTAATACCTGTGCCAGCAGATAACATTTCATTTAAAATTTTTAAAGCCTTTAAGGATAAACACTATGATCTTCTTATGAAGTTAAGGTTTGATATCGAAGAGCATATAGGGTTGTATTCAACTGTAGATGATTTAACTAAGAGAAATCAATTAAATGAACAATATATTGAAAAATACCAATATACGGTCAATTCAATAATAGTGTCTATGAAGAAAAGCGGTTGGAAAAATATTTCAATTGGTGTCCTAAAATTTGCTACTCAAGGATTAGGATTTCTATCTGGATTGTTATCTGGGAATATAGTAAGCTCTATTGTCGGTTCTGGACAAATGATTTTAGCTCTAGATGAAATTATACCTGCTGTTACAAATCGTTATCAGAAAAATGATTCTCCGTTGATGTATTCAGCTATTCTAAGAGAGCAGTTCAGTAGATAAATGTTTTACTAAATTTCTTGGTAGGAGATTGTTATGTTGATTATAAACGATGCTTCATTGGAGTGGGCTTTAAGCCATCTTACCAAGTATTATGATAGCGACTTTTTCCCAAGATTGTTCGAATTCGAAGCGATCAAATTTGATTGGGACAGATTAAAAAAAGATATAATGAAATTGGATATCGAATCATATATGCCAAAGTCACCAAGAATCATGTATGCTCCTAAAATAAACAATACCTTTAGAGTTGTTCATCAATTAGATCCGATTGACTCTCTAATTTATACAAGCTTAATATTCGAAATCGCGCAGGAGGTAGAAGAGTTTAGAAGAATGGTTAATCCAGAAGGTGCATTCTCCTATCATGTTAACATCGGAGATCAAGGAGATTTGTTTCAGGGCAGTTCATCTTGGAAAGATTTTTTGGACCAAGATGCAAAATTGAGGGAAGATTATTCTAATGGATTTGTCATAGTAACAGATATAACGGATTTTTATGGCCAAATTTATTTGCATCGAGTAGAAAATCTTATCTGTGAAGCTTCCTCAGGAAGGTTACAGAGACACGGTCAAGCTATCGAACGGTTTTTAATGAGGCTAAACAAAGGTAACTCAAGAGGTATTCCTGTTGGTCCATCAGCCAGTATAGTAATTGCAGAGCTTATAATGGCAGATATCGATCGATTCTTGACTAAATATGAGTGTAAATTTATTCGATATGTAGATGATGTAAAAATATTTACACATGATTATGCAGAAGCAATAAAAATACTTCAGGACCTAACTGGTCACTTACATGCATTTCATAGATTAGTTTTATCTTCCTCAAAAACTAGATTAGTTACTGTACAAGATTACGAAAATAACTTCGTTGATGAAGAAAACGTTGAACAGACGGCAAAACAGAGCGAGATCGACAAGGAAATTGAACAGATAGTAAAAAGTATTCTATCTGATCATTGTTATTATAATGTTGAAATTACTGATTATAATGATCTTAGAGAGGAGATCAAAGACAGTGCTGACCTAGCAAAAAATATCAATATCCTAGGGAAGTCATACTTGATGCTGTTTAAACAGTCATTAGAGCAGGTATCGGACTATTCAATGATCAGGCACCTATTAAAAAAAGCTAGTCGATACAAAATAAGATCGATTTTGAGACTAGTGTCAAGTAATTTAGAAAGGCTGATGCCAGTCTTTCGAGAAACTATTTTATATTTAATTTCTGTTGTAAAAGAAAGTGATCAATATGTGAAAAGAGATTTAAAGAAACTGCTCCACTCACCTTATATTAAACTACCTTATGTAAATATGTGGTACAGTTACTTCTTTATTAATAAAAGAATATTGGACAGTAATGATAATGAGTTCTTAAGCTATGTTTTATCTCTTAGACAAAGAGCAGAACTCCAAATAATTCAAAAGGATACCACCTGGATAAGAGGATATAAAGATAAGATAGATGATATCAATCCGTGGGCAAAAAGGGCTTTATTATACGGAGCCGGAATACTTCCCAAACAAGAATCTAAGGTCTGGATAAGGTGTTGTAAGAATTCAAATGATTTACTCGAAAAAGCCATAGTATCACATGTTTTATCGAAATTATAGGTGGATAGTTATTTCTTTTTACGGCGGAACTGACAAGTGCACCATGTCGGAACTAAAAAGTGCTCCACTTTTTGCTAATCCTAGCTTTTAATAACATCTTTTTAACATCATCTCGCTTGATATCAAATTCTATGCTACTAATTGTCACACATTACTTCTTCGAAGGTCATCAACTTTCAACGTTGAAGGTATCAAGAATCTCAATACACTCATGAATCTTTGTGTAGGAGTATTCTTCTCCTTCGATCCTTTCTTTGGCAGCAATTTGTTTTGAGTTAGTGATTGCTGTTTCAAGCTTATCTTTGATTCTCTCATAGATTTTTTCCGTATAAACATTTGATTTGGAATAATCTGAGAGATGTTTCTTCAGTTCAGTCAATACTTCAGAGCATCTCTCAAATAGTTTATCGGCATAGATATAATGAAGCAGGAACCAGAATTCGATACAGGGACGGGATTCGATGAAACAGACAGTGTTTCCCCAATTCTTGAGAATTCCTTCTTTTCTTACAGTGTAATCACGATAGTTTCCTTTCTGATGAATAGTATCCATATCAAGCACAATGAAGATACCCTGAGGATTCGGCGTGCTCTTGTCTTTAAGTTCCTCTTTAACTAAGTCAAGCACCTTTCTATAGTCCTGGTGTTTGGGAAGAGTTGGTTTGACCGGGATCGATATACTTCTATATCTGTCGAAGCATAAAGAGTCAAAGTAGTTTTTTTCCGTATCTCCGATACAATAGATCCGGAAGACCGGATGAAAAGAAACTTTGCCTTTATTCTTTCTTTTCGTAGTTCTCATCAGCATTCTCCAATAGAGTACTGCCTAAAGAGGGTATTCCTCCCAGATATCCTTTGCGATACAGTCTGTCGATAGCGTGTTCTTTTCTTACAGGATATTCTGATACTGAAGTCAGAGAGGTACTCCCGTCGGGCTTCCGGTCAGTAATCCATATCGCATCTCTCCTGAGAATTTCCCGTTCGTTCAGGAGAGCTGTATTGTGGGATGTAAAGATCAATTGTCCCTTTCTTGAGTTTCTCAGGAAGGTCTCTATGAAGTGCAGCTGCAGGTCTATGTGCATCGAACTTTCGATCTCATCTATAGAGACGATACGATTTTTATGGATCAGTTCGCACATCAGGCCAATAAACTCGAAATACCTCTGGGTTCCGAAAGACTCATTTTCAAACTCGAGTACATACGACTCTTTATCTGATAGGTG
>DATGMV010000227.1:0-2697 GCA_035307185.1 Fermentimonas sp.
AACTCCAAAGCCACTACCACCTGTGGTAATTACATCAGCATCGTCCTGAGGATAAACACCATCAATATGCATACGTTCCGGTGCCAATCCAGAAGTTGGCTCAGCTCCATCCCACATATAGTTGAGGTGAGACTTTTGGATAAAATCCAGAAAATCATCATGAGAGGAAAAGCTTGTTGGGCGACTCTCATCTGCATCTGTAGCCTTTTTGTTTTGGGAGTTATTGTTGCAGGATGTTATTAATAAGCAGGTTAGGGTGATTGTAGTGAGAAAGGTTGTTTTGATTATTTTTTTTATCATAAAAAGTTTATTTTTTTCTTTGTTGAAATATCCACTCTATAAAATCGGGCATGTTAAATGCAGGGTCCCAGCTGTTATGATTAACTCCAGGAAATTCAATATATTCTACGTTAACTCCCTCTTCTTTTAGCTTTATATATGCCTCACGAGAGAAGCGAACTGGAACAACAGAGTCGGCATCTCCATGAAATATTCGAAACGCAGTTTGGGTATTTAAGTTGTTGAGCCTGTCGGTATGCACTCCTCCGCATATTGGTACTGCTGCAGCAAAAAGATCAGGGAATCGGCAAACCAAATCGAAAGTGCCCATTCCTCCCATAGATAAGCCTGCTACATATATTCTGTCTTTGTCTATTGGATACTTCTCAATAATTATATCGAGCAACTCTTTTGTGAGACGCAACGGTTTTGATATTTCAGCATCCAACGGGAAAGGTGTGCCTTGTTGAAAGCCTTCCGGCCTTAAAGGTGAAGGCCAATATAATTCGGAGGGGCATTGAGGAAAAAGTACAAAAGCAGGATACTTTTCCCTATTAACAGGGTTTGTAAGCATAAGTCCCCCATGAGTAAGCTGCGACAGATTGTTCGATCCTCTTTCGCCCGCACCATGAAGAAAGAGTACCAGTGGATATTTTTCACCTTTCTCAATATGTATGGGGTTAAGTTGTCTATACTTCAAAGTATCACCACTTTTAGAGACATAATTTAGAGAGTCATACTCCTTATACTTTGCTAAAGCTGTTGAAGCTATTGTAAAGAGTATACAAATTAATAGTAGTTTCTTTATTTTCATTTCTTCAATTGGGTTTTAAGTAACTATTAATATTCACGTTTTTGAAAGTAAAATTGTGCTCATTGGAAGGGTGACTTTTATCTTCCCATGTAGAATAAGTTTTTACATCTATTCTGTTGTTTGCTCCATCAAATGTTACAATTCTAAGGTATCCGTTACCCCCTCTCTCAGAGTTATGTACCCCTCTTTGATAATTTGCAAGCATCTGATAAATGTTGTTCCCATTATCTCCTATACCAACAAGTGTTCCTACGCCACTATTTAGTACATGCCCACAAAATACTGCAATTATATTTGAGTGCTTTGATACCAGCTTATCCCATATCTGACCTCCATTATTAACACTTCTTGTTGAGTCTTTACCTATTCCGTAAGCTTGTGGTAACCACCAGTCATTATCATCATGAAGCGTACTGTCACTATATAGATATGCATGTGTGTTAATGATTACTGCTTTATCAGGGTTATTGGCTATGATATTATTTGCCCAATTTAAAGTCTCATCAGACGGGCCAAATTCTAAGCTTAATATCAGCCATTTAACACCACCTGAATTGATTTGGATGTAATGATTGTCAATTAGGTTTTCATACTGACTTTCCACAATGTAGTTCTTATTGTTGAGTCTGTTCAAGGTGAAATATTTGTTAGCCAATGAGGTGTCATGAACATCGGCAAACTTGCCGGGAGAACTACCTAAATCATGATTGCCGAGCGAAAATGTATAAGGTATACCCGCTTTTTCAAATTCTGAAAATAGCTTCGACATCATTGCCCATTCTAATGGGTGATTTTCTTGAGTAAGATCGCCTACATGTATTACAGCATCAATCTTTTCTTTGTTTTGGACTATCCAATCTACTTGAGATTCAAAGATCTCCGGATACGCTTCGAGATATGTTTGAGTATCGGGCAGAATAACAAAAACAGTCTTGTTTGATGTTCCACACGAAGCAGTAATAATGATTAAAGAAATGAGTGTTATTTTAATCCTACTGCTCAATCTTGTGTATTTATCTGCATATTTTTTTTTAATCATAAACTAAAAAGTTATTATCCTGAACTTGAAACCCCAGTTTAATTAACCCCTGTTGGATTTCAGGTATGTCCATAAAAAGATTCCAAAGCAATCCTGTTCTGTGATTTTCTATCATTATAATTATTGGTCCCTGATTAATTGCAATATATTGATTATTGAACCATGATTCAGACAAATTAAATGCGTCTCTGAAACCGTATTCCGACCATAATTTGTCGCCTATCTTATAATAAAAAAAATGCAGTGCTCTCATCGACTCTTCGGGTGTGTATGGCATTGATGATAATGCTGCTGTAGGTGCAATTACGCCTCTGTCGTTTGTTGGTGAGTGAGCACTATAACCTTGATTGCCATCACTTGCTGTTAACCCCCAGTTGTTTTCGCTATATCCTGCGTAGTTTTTTGGGTTATCAACACAATACTTATAATTGATAAGTGAGTGATTCCTGTTTTGCTCCCAATAGTTGGCATACTGATCTTGTAACCTGCTTGGATCTAATCCAAGAAAAGAGTAATGTGCAAAAAAGAGTGGTCCACCCATTTCCTGTCCTAAAGGTAGCTTGTG
>DATGMV010000228.1:0-23885 GCA_035307185.1 Fermentimonas sp.
GAATTCTGGTATAATCATAAAAGAAGATTCTCAGCATTGGGTAATTTGACGATTGATGAATTTTGGAAACTGTATAATATTAAAAAACAATTAATTAAAAATGTCGCTTAATTTTTTGTCTCAAATAAGTTGGCAATTCCATATTGCGAATTATATAATTCGCGATACGAACGTTATAAAAAGTTAGGAAATTTTTTAGAGATCTATTAAGAGTTAGCTGTTCCTAATTTAAAAGATTAAAGCTTAGTCGGAATTTAATTAAAACAATAAACAGTGAGCTTTTTCCAAATCATTATTCAATAAATTATTCATTTATCTCTATCCATATTTAGCACTTTCAACACGAAAATGGAGTGGGGTAGTTCGAATGCATCCTTAATACACTTTGTAATTGTTGACATAACCTCGTCATAATTACCAAATACGTGAGTCGACAAACTATTCGACTTAACAGTAATATTCTGATTCTCTTTTAAGGAGTTGATGAATTTTCTTATCGGCTCCTTGTAGCCTTCATTTAAAGGGTAGTAGCTAATTTCAACTGAAGTTTTCATAATTTCTTAAATTGATGTAACCTAAATTTATAAGAGACAGAACTATATCTGCCTCATATTACTTAATAACCACCTCATATGAAAATTGTTCAACTTTAGATTAGCCGGCAACGTTTGTTTCAATCCCCATTGCCTTAACCCTATCTGATATTTTTTGCAGCTCCTCAAAGGATGCCTTTTCAAGCCCTTTTACGGGCGTTTCTCTGTCGATGGTATAAATCATAACCTCTCTTGGGTGAAGCCTTCTAACGACCTCTATCCAGGCTGAAACTTCCTCTTCTGTGGTGTTGTCTATCTTGTTATTTTCAAATTGCCCCTTTATGAACATGGTTTGCAATATAAAATTGCCATTAAATTGTTTATAAAGTTCAATTTGCCGGGCAACACTATATGATGATGAATTTGGTCTGTCAATTAGTTTCACAGTCTCATCCAGAGCTGAATCCAGTTTCAAAATAGGGTTATCAGTTTTCTTTAATGCATTAACTACACTTGGCTTATTCAGGTGCATACCGTTACTTAGAACACTAATTTTGCTTGTTGGATAAAACTTATCTCTAAGTGCGATAGTATCTTCAATAATTACTTCAAATTCAGGGTGCATAGTTGGTTCTCCATTGCCTGCAAATGTTATAACATCAAGTATTACACAATCGCTCTTTAGTTTTCTAAGTTTATCTTCGAGTGCCAGTTTAACATTTTGTCTTTCAGGTAACTTAGTTTTTGTACGAAAATCTTTATTCAGACCACACTCGCAATAAATACAGTCAAATGAACACAGTTTTCCATCATATGGTAAAAGATTTATACCAAGGGAGGTTCCTAATCTCCTGCTGTGAATCGGACCGAACACTATTTCACTAAATAAAATTGTTGACATCTGTTTAATCTATTCTATAATGTTTAAAACCATGTGAATATTTCTCCAGCACCGTAGCCTATAATCACATATCTTGTAAATTTGCCTATTGTCATGCTTATCATTACTAAAGTTGGTTTTGCGCGCATATATCCCAGAGCTACAAGTATAAGGTCACCAATTGCAGGAAGGAATCCAAAAAAACCCATTAGAGCACCTTTGCCTTGCAGCTTTAGAGTGGTTTCAGTAATTTTATCTTCACTTATATTAAACCATTTGTTTAGCCATTCTATCTTTCCTAATTTTCCAAGATAGTAGCATGTAGCGCCCCCCACAGAATTGCCTATGGTTGCATAAAGAATTAGAGTCCACATATCTAATCCGGCTGCAATTAATGCAGCAAAAACCACTTCGGAGCTGAAAGGAAGAACTGTAGCAGCCAAAAAAGATGCAATAAGTAATCCCCAGTAGCCATATTCTGCAAACCCGTCGAGCATTCTCCTGTTGTTTTTTATTCCTGATTAATGAGCAACAAGCCAGTTCTCACCAACCCCAATCTCTGTTTTAAGTTCAACAGTAAGCTTTGCTGCATTTTCCATTTCTTCAGTAACCATCCTTTTCATATAATCTAACTCTTCAGGAACTACGTTAAAGTTCAATTCGTCATGAACCTGTAGAATCATTTTAGACTTCTTGTTGTCTTTATTGAGCCTCTCAAAGATTCGAACCATTGCCGTCTTAATAATATCTGCCGCACTACCTTGTATTGGGGCATTGATTGCATTTCTCTCTGCAAAACCTCTTACTGTTGCATTTCTCGATGTTATATCGGGAAGATATCTTTTTCTACCGAATATTGTTTCAACATATCCATTTTCTCTTCCCTTTTCTATACTCTCATCCATATATTTTTTTACTCCCGAGAAAGTGTAAAAATAACCATCAATTAACTCTTTTGCTTCGCTCCTTGGAATGGTTAATCTTTCTGATAACCCAAAAGGAGTTATCCCATATATTATCCCAAAGTTTGCAGTTTTTGCTTTCCTGCGCATATCACTATCAACTTCTTCAATTGATGTCTTATATATTTTTGATGCAGTTGCAGCATGAATATCCTGTCCCTTATTAAATGCTTCAAGCATATTGGCATCTTCACTTAAATGAGCCATAATACGCAGCTCAATCTGTGAGTAGTCCGACGACATAAAAAGATCTCCCTCATCAGGTATGAAAACTCTCCTAAGTTCTTTACCTCGTTCATCACGAATAGGAATATTCTGTAAATTCGGATTCGTACTACTTAGTCTGCCGGTTGCAGCTACAGTTTGATTAAACGAAGTATGAACTTTACCTGTTCGCTTATTAACCAGTAGAGGAAAAGAATCAATATATGTGCTAAGCAGTTTCTTTAGTCCTCTCTGTTCAAGTATTTTACCTATAATAGGGTGTTTGGATCTAATCTTTTCTAACTCCTCTTCACCTGTTTTGTATTGACCGGTTTTTGTCTTTTTGGCTTTATCAATAATCTTAAGTCTATCAAAAAGAATCTCTCCGGTTTGCTTGGGAGAGTTTACATTGAAATCAATACCTGCCATCTCTATTATCTCATTTTCCACCTTTTTGAGCTCTTCGGTGTATAATATTGATAGATCGCTAAGTGCTGCTATATCAAGTCTAACGCCTGTCCACTCCATGTCAGAAAGAACATAAATCAGAGGAGCTTCAATATCATAATACAGCTTTTCAAGTCCATTTTTACGTATATCCTTCTCTAAAATATTTTTCAGCTTCAATGTAATGTCTGCATCCTCACAAGCATAATCTGATACTATTTTAGGATCTATATCACGCATGCTTTTTTGGTTTTTACCTTTTGGTCCGATAAGACTTTCTATATGAATAGTTCTATAGTTAAGGTAAATTTCAGCCATATAATCCATTCCATGTCGAAGCTCCGGATTCAGTAAATAATGGGCTACCATTGTGTCAAACAGAGGTCCTTTAACCTGAATGCCGTAATTTCTCAATACCAGTATATCATATTTTGTGTTTTGTCCCGACTTCTCAATCTTTTCATTTTCAAAAAACTGTTTAAATATACCTACTTGTCTAACAGCTTCATCTCTATTTTCCGAAAGTGGCACATAGTATGCTTCACTCTCAATAAATGCAAAGGAAATTCCAACTATTTCGCTTGTCAATGGATCAATTCCTGTAGTTTCTGTATCAAAAGAGACAGATTTTTGTTTTAATAATTCAGAGCAAAGAGATGCCATCTCTTCGTCGCCTTCAACCATTTTATATTTATTAGGAGTTGAATTGATGTCATGAAAATCTGATGGAATCTCGGTTGTTGTGTTCTGTGCAGGAAATAAAGTATTATCAGTAGCAAAAAGATCACCCTGAACCGGACCCTTAGGTGAAATTGGGGTAGGGGTGTTGTCATCTTTAAAAATTCTTGTTAATAGTGTTCTGAATTCAAGGTCTTCAAAAATTCTTTTTAATTCTTCTTCATTTACTTCTTTCAGAGCGAAATCGTTCACATCTATCTCAATTGGAACATCTGTTTTGATAGTTGCAAGATATTTTGAAAACAGTATTTGTTCACGGTTTTCTTCAACATTCCGTTTTTGTGCTCCTTTAAGCTTATCGGTATTATCAAGCAAATTTTCAATCGTGCCAAACTCTTTCAACAATTTAACTGCCGTCTTTTCACCAATACCGGGGCATCCGGGAATATTGTCAGAACTATCACCCATTAATCCCAATAAATCAATAACCTGTGATGGATATTCTATATCATATTTTTCAACTACTTTTTTGTCGTTAAGAATTTCATAATCATTACCACCATACTTAGGTCTGTAAATATTTATGGTAGGCTCTGTTAATTGCCCATAATCCTTATCTGATGTCATCATATATACATCAAATTTTTCTCTGTCAACCATTTTAGCAACAGTACCAATAACATCGTCTGCCTCATATCCCGGTACCTCCAGAACTGGAATATTATATGCGTTAATTATCTCTTTGATAAACGGAATAGATGCTTTAATAACTTCTGGGGTTGCTTCACGCTGTGCCTTATATGCTTCGTACTCCTTATGCCTGAAAGTAGGACCTACAGGGTCAAAACCAATAGCTATATGCGTAGGATTTGCATTACGCAATACATCCTCAAGAGTATTTACAAAGCCAAATATTGCTGAAGTATTTCTGCCTTTGGAGTCTATTCTCGGAAATCTTATAAAAGCGTAATAGGCTCTGTATATCAGCGCATATGCATCAAGAAGGAATAATCTATTTTTATTCATAATTTATTGAAAAAATGAGTTTAGAATGGTAAAGTTACAAATATTTGTTGCTATGAGGAGAATTATCTTTACTTTTGCATACAACTAATTTGTGTGCGCGATGGATCAAAGTCAACTTATTAAAGGTTTCCTTCAGGAAGAATTACTTATATTCGACAAATATTTAAGAGACTCGGTGAAAAGCAATAACCATCGTCTCATTGATATGACATCTTATGTACTCAACTCAAATGGTAAACGCCTAAGACCAACCCTCGTTCTCCTAACTGCAAGGGCTTGCGGCAAAATTATTCCTGAAACATATCACGGAGCAGCTACAGTTGAATTATTGCACACTGCTACACTTATTCACGATGATGTAATTGACGAATCAGATTTTCGTCGCGGTAAACGTTCATTAAACGCAATTTACGATAATACAAGTGCCATATTAATTGGAGACTTCCTGCTATCAACTGCACTTGCAGAAAGCGTGAAAACTAAGAATTTAGAAATTGTAAGGATTATTTCAGAGCTTGGTAAAAATCTTGCCGATGGTGAGCTGTTGCAGTTTAATCTTGCAAAAGATATTATCATAAGTGAAAGTGATTATTTCGATGTAATTGATAAAAAGACCGCTTCGCTCTTGAGCGCAAGTTTGGCAATTGGAGCAATAACAGGTGGGGCAAATGAAGAACTCATATCGCAGTTTGTGAAAGTTGGAAAATTATTAGGTATTTCTTTTCAGCTTAAAGATGACATATTCGATTATTATAGTGATGATGTTGGTAAACCCACAGGCAATGATATTCGCGAAGGAAAGGTTACTCTCCCTTTAATTTATGCGCTTAATAATGCTCCTAAAGATGTGTCAGACGGTATGATGGAGATAATTAAAACGCGTAATTACAGTGATGAGAATATTCAATTACTCCTCAGGTTTGCAAAAGATTATAAAGGAGTAGAATATACATACAAAAAAATGGATGCACTCTTAGCCGAATCAGAAGAAATTATATCGAGCTTTTCTTTCGACAAAGACATCAAAATGTATATGACGCTTTTTCTTACTTATCTCAGAGAGCGTTCTTTTTAAAATTATAACTATCTACTGTAAATTACTCTGCATAAAAAAGACTGTCTCATATCTCGAAACAGTCTTTTTTAAGGTTCATTTAATATCAGTTACTTTATATCAATTAATTTTTCCTTCAAAGCTTTTTTCTCTTTTACTGTTGGAATATCAACAGTTAGAACGCCATCCTTAACTTCGGCTGATATCTTTTCTGTATCAACATCATCGGGTAGTATCATAGTCCTTTGGAAATGTGAGTAAGAAAATTCTCTTCTTAGATAAACTCCCTCTTTTTTCTCTTCATTTTCATTCTTTCTTTCAAAGGATACTACTAGATTGTTGTCTTCATCCAATCTTACTACACAGTCGTCTTTTGTCATACCGGGAGCTGCAACTTCCACTTTAAAACCATTGTCGTACTGTAGTATATTAACACTCGGTACAGACTTACTGCTGCTTTCCATCCATTCGTTACCAAAAAAATCATTAAATACACTCGGTAACCAGCTGTTTGTTCTTCTAATTATTGCCATAATTTATTCCTTTCTTTAATTAATAGTTATTGTTTTCATTTATATAAATGCAAAAGATATACCTATTACAAGTAGTGTTGTGTTTTGGCTAAAATAAGCCATAATGGCAGAGAAAAGGTAAGATATTTGAATTATAAAACGGAAAACAGGACAATATGACCTGTTTGTAGTGTCTTTCTTTTAAAAATAGATAGATAAAAAAGGGGAAAATCTCTTTTTTTTGAGATAGTCCCCCTTTTAAAACAAAAAATGAGTTTAAGTAATTACTCTAATATTTTGTATGTCTTTTTACCTGTATGAATCTTTCCAAATCTATCAGTAGCTCGCACCTCAATTATGTGCTCTCCAACAGGCAGCTTGAGGTTTAATGAGCCACTCCATAAATGGTTACTGATAACCGGATTCGAAGGTCTTCTGCCTGGAAGCAGCTCTTCTGTAAAGTCCCATTCAATAACTTTTGTATAGTAATTTGGGTCAATTGTTTGAATATTTCTCATTCTTCGCCATTCTCCATCATCAATACGATATTCAACAGTGTCATTTGCACTACCCATAAAGAAGTTTACAACAATTTGAGATGTTGTTCTACCCTTATGATGAACAACCTTAGGAGCGTAAATATTCATCTGATAATCACTCTCTCTCCCGGCCACCTGGTAATCTATATCATAGCTGTTTCCGTCAATGTTGAGATATGCATAACCTTGTGGAGTTCCATCACGCATAGTAGCATCTGGAAGTCCGTTCTCATCAAGTAAACCTGAATACCAGTCGCCCGATGTTGTACCTACATTATACTCATGTAGTGGTTGTTTGCCATGCCATCCATAAACTTCGCTATATTCAATCTGATCTTGTAAATGAGTGTGTGCAGACAATATCAACACATTTTCGTAATCCCTTAACAGATCAAAAATTCTCTGGCGATCACTAAGTCTATAAGAATTACCGGAATTATCTTTCATTTGAATATGCTGTGCAACTACTACCAGTTTGTCTTTAGGTACATATTTCAGATTATTTTCAAGAAAAAGAAGTTGGTCTAACCTATAACCTGCCCAATATCCTTTACCATCACGAGGATCGGGATATAGAATGTTGTCAAGGATAATGAAATGTGCATTTCCATAATTGAAGGAGTAGTTCGCACTACCAAAATTCTTTTCAAACGTTTCATCCGAAAGCTCATCAGTTGTTGCATCAAAATTCATGTCATGATTACCCATAACATTATACCATGGCAACTCTAATCTGCGCATACGTTCCTTATATAAAGGTTGTAGATCGAGTTTGTCTCCAACTATATCGCCCAGACTGATCCCAAATACTGTCTCTTCTTTTTTCTTTACATCATTGACCACCTTTTCTGTGAAGTAGTCAAGATCACGAATAGAGTAGGGTTGAGGATCTCCAAAAACTACAACGTTAAATACTTCCGATTCATTGTACTTATATAGAGGGAAATCTATAGATGAAGGAAGTTTACCTGTATGAGCCACCCCCATATAGGTGAAATCTTCAGGAGATCCGTAAGGTTTGTGATGATAGTAGAATTGTGGGATAAAGTCTTCATCAACAGCAGTTTTGTATCCGCTTGGTTTTATCACAAATATTGTATTATCGTCATAGACTGGTAAAGAATAGAATCCATTTTCATCAGTAATAACAACATCTACACCATTTGAAACAGCCACGTTTGAAACACCTGTTTCACGTCGATCTTTTCTTCCATTATTGTTCGAATCCTCAAACACATATCCCTTGGCAATCTCTTGTGATTTAGCGGATATGCCAATTAACAAGAAAATGAATAAAAGTAATTTTGTTTTCATCTATCTAAAATAATTATATAAAAAATATAAATCCTAAACTATATCATCTTCCTACTACCCACCTTCAGTTAATAAATAGTGAATTATCAGCTGCTTTTAATATTGAATCACTGACTTTACATCAATATCGGATTTATTTTTAACAGGCACCAATGTGAATCCCCACGAATAATCCCTGTTTGCAGGAATGCTATATTCGGGTAGGGGGCGTGCACCCCAGCTATTATAACCTGCAACACCTTGTTGTTTCATATCAATACACACCTCAACATAATCTTTTTGTATTACATCATTAATATGTGTTTGGCGAGGTAACTTGTTTTTGGCATCTTCATCATTTCGTGCAGCAATTTCTTCGCTACTGAAGTTATTCCACTGATATGGACGATGGGTTGTCTCTTCCGAATCGAAATCTTCAACACTATTATGCAAAGCATTAAAACCTATGGTTCTGTCTGCTACAATAAGTAAACCACCTTTATTTTCGGTCAGAGCCACCCATCGTGTGTCTGTTCTGTGCCCATTCTCTTGTGGACGAGTGTATGGAACATACATATCTGCAGCTGTAGTAGTATATAATCCTACTTTACTGCCCGAGGCTCTGTCTATGTAGTTTTCATCTGGACCTTTACCAAAGTACATAACATTCCTCATTGATTTTGGTAGACGGAATCTTACACCAATACGGGGTACCATAAGGTTTGATGATTCTTTACGTGCAGCAGATGCTTCTGGAGAGAATGTTGCAGTTAATGCTGCTTCGGATGCTTCAATGCCCTTTTCTTCCATTTCGGTGGAATGAAATTTGATATCAATTTTTAAAATACCAGATGGATAAAGGTTGTACCTTACATTGTAAAGATTACCCGCAGTTAGCAAATATGTTACATCTACAATTACATTTTCACCTTCGTGGTATGCTTTGCTGTCTATAACGTTGAAGTTTTTGCTCGATTGTTTCCAGACTTGTAAACGGTGAGGACCACCATTGCCGTAGTCATTATCGTTTGGTGCGCGCCAGAAGTTTGGCTGAATACCAAAACCTGCATTAAAATATTCTTTACGATCAACCTTATACGAAGTTACAATTCCTTCTTTCTTATCAAACTCAAAGTTAATTTTCGATGAAGTAACTTTAATGTTTTCCTCACTATCTTTAATTTTCAGTGTTGAGAAGTTACCTTTTTCATTATATTTTAATTTAGGAGCTGTTACAGGAAGTTTAATTTGTTCGATTGCAACAATATACTCTGCAGGCACCAAATTATAAGCTTCATTCTGAACGACTTCAAAATTAATAAAATACTCAACACCCGCTTTTGGTCTTAAATCTCCAAGAGGTATTTCTTTCTCTACCGATTGTTGAGGCTGTAGATATACATCAATATTTCCTTCACTAATTATCTTTCCATTTTCAGTGATGTTATATTTGAAGTTATAATTTTCAGTATCAGAGAAATATTGCCTGTTGATAATCCTGAATATGCCATTTTCAAGATTAACTGCTTCAAAAGCAAAGTTCTGATGAACATATTTAACTTCATTAATAACAGGGTGGGGAGTTCTTCCCGGATCAACAAGTCCGTTAATTACAAAATTACCATCGCTTGGTGTATCAGTTCCATAATCACCACCGTATGCCCAATACTTATTACCATTTTCGTCTGTTTTAGCGATACCTTGATCAACCCAATCCCAAATATATCCACCTTGTAGGTTGGGATATTTGTAAATTGCTTCCCATTGAATGTCGAGATTGCCATTGGAGTTGCCCATTGCATGAGAATATTCTGATGGTATTATTGGCCTGTCGCTTCCTTTTGCTCCGATTTCTTCAAGCCATTCAGCACTTGGGTACTGTGGTACATAAATGTCTGTATTGTAATCCCATAATGCTCTTTCGTAATTAACAGGTCTGTTCATAAAATATCTTTCCTGATCTTTAAGATATCTGTAAGTATGAAAAAAGTTGATACCGTTACCAGCCTCATTACCTAGCGACCATATTGCCACCGATGGTTGATTTTTATTACGTTCAAACATATTCACGGTTCTATCCATATGAGCTTGTTCCCATTCAGGATGTCTCGAAGGCGATTTATCGCCATAATAAAGCCCGTGTGACTCAATATTTGCTTCGTCGTATACATATAATCCGATTTCATTACAAAGCTCGTAGAAGCGACGAGATTGAGGATAATGAGAAAGCCTTACAGTGTTGATGTTGTTCAACTTCATAAGCTCAAAATCTTTCCGCATAATATCTTCGGTAACATAATGACCTGTTTCAGGGTTTGTTTCATGTATATTAACTCCTTTAAATTTGATGGGTTGTCCATTTACAAGGAACAATCTGTCTGTTCTATCTCCAGTTTTTACCGGTTTAATTTCAAATCTTCTAAATCCAACAGGATAGGGTACTACCTCACCGTTATTTTCTCCTGAATTATTTACAGTTATAAGTAGTTTATAAAGATTTGGATGTTCAGAAGTCCAGGTCTTTACATTTTCCAATATACCATTAAACTTTATTGCACTTTCGCCACCACCTTGTATTCCTATTGGCTTAGTTTCAGTTAAAACTATTTTGCCCGAAGGATCTAACAGTTCATAAGTAACATCAGCATAAGAAACTTCTTTACCGTAGTTTCTTACAGTTGTTTCTAATTCAAAGACTCCTTTTCTATAAGAATCGTCTAAAGTCGACTTTACCCTGAAGTCACGTAAGGATGTTTTTGGTTGTGACCATAAAAATACATCTCGTTCAATACCACTAATTCTAAAGAAATCTTGTGCTTCAAGATAAGAACCTGTGCTCCATCTGAAAATTTTAATTACCAGTGAGTTCTTCCCCGAATTCACATATCTTGTAATATTAAACTCAGCACTTGTTTTAGAGTCCTCACTATAACCAACTTCCTTACCATTTATATAAACATAAACACCTGATTTTGCTCCATCGAGTGTGAGAAATATCTCACGACCATCCCAGTCGCTTGGTATATTAATCTCTTTTCTATAAACTCCAACAGGATTCATCTCCGGTAAATATGGAGGTTCCTCTTTAGGGAAACGAGTTACAGGGTTACGTTCCACAAATTCATATGGATGATTAATATAAATGGGTATTCCAAAACCTTGAATTTCCCAGTTTCCCGGAACCTTAATATCTTTCCAGTTCTCTAACGACACCACAGAATCTGTTATATTCTCTGGTAATTGCTTATAACCTTCAACAAAATAAAATTTCCAAGTACCATTTAGTGATATGTAGTATTTACTATATTCAAACCTCTTGTTTAGAGCTTCTGACCTGTTTTCATAAGTCATAAATTGAGTGCGCGGGTACTCTTTATTTACTTTAACTACATTTACATCTTGCCAATAAGGTATTTTCCTTTCTTTAGATATAGCCCTATGTTCTTGTACATTAATTGTAGAATGCTCTTGTGCAATCAAACCGACAAAGCAAAAGATGTTAAATATTGCTGTCAACATCAAGGGTTTTAAATTCATTGTTTTAGTATTATAAAAATTATTATTCCTGTTCTTTAATTTCAGTCAAAAGCATTTCAGCTAAGCGACTCGTGCCAATTCTGAATAGTGAGTTATTGCACCATTCATCACCTAAGACCTCTTTCACTATTGTGTAGTATGTTATAGCATCGCGAGATGTTGATACTCCCCCAGATACTTTAATACCTATTTTTTTATTTGTAGATTCATAATATGATTTTATTGCTTTGCACATAACAATAAAAGCCTCTGGAGTAGCTCCGGGATAACTTTTGCCGGTAGATGTTTTAAGGAAATCAGCACCTGAATATATTGAAAGTATAGAGGCATTGTAAATATCTTCATATTTTTCTAAGGCACCTGTTTCAAGAATAACTTTTAATGTTTTATCTCCGCAGATCTCTTTTATTTCCATAATCTCTTCACACATATCCTGATAGTCTTTGTCCTTAAACTGACCTAAGTTAAGAACTATATCTATTTCATCGGCACCATCTGCAATAGCAAGTGATGTTTCGGCAATCTTAACCTCGATAAAAGTCTGAGATGATGGAAAGCCGGCAGCCACTGATGCTATTTTTATATCCGCCGTTAATGATTCCTTGACTGTACTAATTAAATTAGGATAAACACAAATAGCTGCAACATTTTCTAATTCGGGGTAGGAGCCTTCAAAATCATTCACTTTCTGAGTAAATTTCCATATAGATTCTTTCGAATCTGTACTATTTAAACTTGTAAGATCTATACAACTATAAAGTATTTTAAGTATTTCTCTCTTGTTGTTCGATTCATATCTCTCAGAAATAATACTATCTACTTCTTTTTTTATATCTGAGTCTTTTAAGTTAATTCGATGCTTTTTAATAGCATCTAAATATTTATTTGATTCCATTATTATTTTTTTTAGTTGTTTTGTCAATTATTGTTTATTCTGCTACGATATTTAGCTATCATCTATTTTTATTCCCATTAAGGTCACAGCTTATCAGGTTTGAAATAGTTGAGATAATCAACTCATTTTAATTTTAAATTATTTAGATGTCTGGTTTTATCCCTTTCAGTCTTTTTCTCAATATTATTTATAAATTCCTCTTCAAGATTGATACCTGTTTGGTTTGCAATACAAATTATAACCCATAGTATATCAGCCAGTTCATCGGCTATGCATTTATCTTGTTCATTGTCTTTGAAAGATTGATCGCCATATGTTCTTGCCATAATTCTGGCTAATTCTCCAACTTCTTCGGTTAGTATAGCCATATTTGTTAGCTCGCTAAAATATCTTACTCCATACTTATTAATCCATTCATCTACCTGTTTTTGGGCTTCATTAATAGTCATACTATTCTTTGTTTTTAGAATCTATCCATATTGTTACCGGTCCATCATTCACCAATTCAACCTGCATTTCTGCGCCAAATTCACCAGTCTTTACTCCTTTGTTTATTTTATTAGAAAGAGTGCTACAAAATTCTTCATAGAGTGGGGTAGAGATGTCTGGTTTAGCTGCCCGTATATATGATGGTCGATTACCTTTTTTTGTGCTTGCATGCAGTGTAAATTGCGAAACTACCATTATTTCACCTTTTATATCAAGAACTGACCGGTTCATTATTCCATTTTCATCATCAAATATACGTAAATTAGCTGCTTTATTTGCTAAATACTCAATGTCCTCTTTATTGTCTTCATTTTCTACCCCCAAAAGAATTAGTAATCCTTCTTTGATTGCACTCTTTTGTTTATTAGCGATGTAAACTGTTGCCTTTTTAACTCTTTGTATTAATAATCGCATTTTATGTATTAAATAGAATTAGTTGTTTTTTCACTTATCCAATTCCGGATCAATATAGCTTTACTCTTTCCTATTACTTTTTCAATTTCATCTAAGTCTGCTTCTTTTAATCTTTTTATACTTTTAAATGTAGATAGCAGTTTTTTCTTTGTTGTCGGACCAATACCTTTTATAGAATCGAGTTCTGAAGAAATTTGTGCTTTGCTTCTTTTATTTCTGTGATGTGATAGACCAAATCTATGAGCTTCGTCACGTAATTGTTGAATCAATTTTAATGTTTCAGAATTCTTATCAATATATAATGGAATCGAATCTTCTGGGAAATAAATTTCTTCTAATCGTTCTGCTATTCCTATAACTCCAATTTTACCGTATATCCCAATTTTTCGTAGTGAATCTGCAGCAGCGTGTAATTGACCTTTACCACCGTCAATAACAATGAGTTGCGGTAATTTTGCCCCTTCGTTAAGCATTCGAGAGTAGCGTCTTTCAACAACTTCTCGCATAGATGCATAATCATCTGCTCCTACAACGCTTTTAATATTGAAATGTCTGTAATCTTTTTTTGATGGTTTAGCTTTTTTGAAAACTACACATGCAGCAACCGGATTTGTGCCCTGGATATTTGAATTATCAAAACATTCAATATGCCATGGCATTTCTTTTAATTGTAGATCTTTTTTTACTCTACTTAAAATTCTTGTAACCCTTTGTTCGGGGTTAAGCATTTCAGATTTCTTTAACTTATCTATTTTATATTGTTTAACATTCTTCTCAGATAAAGAAAGAAGTTTTCTTTTATCCCCGATCTTAGGAATTACAAATTCTGCATTAGATAAATTTATATCCGGAATAAAAGGTACGATTATTTCATTGGATGTACTTTTAAATCTTTGCCTCATTTCTACAATTCCTAGACCTAATAATTCTTCTTTGTTTTCATCAAGTTTTTTTCTATATTCAAAGGTATATGCTTGGTTTACTCCACCATTTACAACATGAAGATAATTTATGTAAGCTGAGTTTTCATCTTCTTCATATGAATATACATCAAGATTGTAATTAATATTGCTTACAACTTGAGATTTCTCTCTAAAGTTTTGTATTAATTCAAGCTTTTCTTTAAGTTCATGTGCTTCTTCAAATTTTAGCTCTTCTGATAGTTCCAACATTCTATCTCGTATTTTCTTTTCGATTATGCTTACATTTCCTTTAAGTATTTCATTAATTTCTGCTACGTTTTCATTATAGTCTTGAAGTGATTGCAATCCTTCACACGGACCTTTGCACCTATTGATATGATATTCAAGACAGACTTTATATTTTCCTTCAGCTATTTTCTCTGGTGCAAGATTCAATCTGCATGTTCTTATTTTATATACCTTTCTTACTATCTCAAGTAGTGCATTGACAGAAAGAACTGAAGTGTACGGACCAAAGTATTTAGATCCATCTTTAACAATATTCCTTGTTTTATATATTCTCGGGAAGTACTCATTTTTAATTACAATAGATGGGTAGGACTTATCATCCTTCAGCATCACATTATACCTAGGTTTTAATCTTTTTATAAGATTGTTTTCGAGTAACAGGGTGTCTTCCTCAGAGTTTACAACAATGTATTTTATGCGGTTGATTTTTCTAACTAATATTCGTGTTTTGGGGTGATCTTGGTGTTTATAGAAATATGAGGATACTCGTTTTTTTAAATTTTTTGCTTTACCTACATAAATGACTGTTCCTTTTTCATCAATAAATTGGTAACAGCCGGGTTGACCAGGAATTATGGCTAATGTATTTTTAATTTCATCTGTCATAACTTATTTATAAGCCTTAATCATTCAAATAATATGTTTGTATAACATGATTTATTTAAGTGTCTGATTAACCGGTAATATTGTTTAATGTATTTCTGTTTCTCTGTTTCTATAATTGATTCCTATTAGAATTTAATTATAGATACAAGTTCAACATCTTCCGGAAAATGTTTACGCCCATCTAGTTCTTCTAATTCAATAAGAAAGTTTATATATACATGTTTTACGCCAAGCTTTTTTACTAAATTATAAGCAGCAACCATCGTCCCTCCTGTAGCTAATAGATCATCATGTAATAGTACTACGTCGTTTTCAGTTAAAGCATCTTCATGTATTTGAACGGAGTCCTCACCATATTCTTTAGTGTATTTTTCTTCAATCACATTATATGGGAGTTTACCCGGTTTTCTTATAGGTACAAATCCTGCACCAAGTTTAATTGCAACTGCAGGTCCCATGAAAAAACCCCTTGATTCTATGCCAACAACTTTTGTAATACCTCTATTTTTATATATGTTGTATATAGTGTCAGATAGTTCTTTCAGATGTTCTGGTGATTGAAAAAGAGTTGTTATGTCTTTAAATTGTATCCCGGGAATCGGGAAATCCGGAATATTTCTAACTGCGGAAGTTAGTGTCTCTATGCTCATTTCTTTTTTATTTGTTTATTTAATACTTAGTGTTTGTTCCACGTGGAACGGTTGTTTATCTACCTAAAAGTACGAGTAATACTGATATATCGTTAGGGGAAACTCCCGGAATTCTGCTTGCCTGAGCAATTGTTTCGGGGTTAATGCTTGTGAGTTTTTGCCTGCCCTCTGTTGAAATTGACTTTATTTCGTCGTAATTAAATCGATCTTTAATTCGGATATCTTCAAGACGGGTCAGTTTGTCTGCCATTATACGTTCTCTTTTTATGTATCCGCCATATTTTATTTTAATGTCTGCAGATTCAATAACCTCTTCTTTTCTATCTTTTATAGAATCAAGAGTATCTTTTAAAGCTGTTACTTCTGAAGCCATTAGATTAAGATCAATATGAGGTCTTGTAATAAGATCTATAAGTTTTACTCCATGCTTAAGAGGTGCTGTGTTTATACTTTCGAGAAAAGGATTGATTCTATCCGATTTAATAGAGAAGTTTTTTACAAATTCTAATATCTTATTTACATTATCTTCTTTACTTAAGAGATAGTTCATACGTTCTTTTGTGGCAAGCCCCAGTTCATGCCCTTTTCTTGTTAGCCTTTCATCGGCATTGTCTTGACGTAAAAGAATTCTATATTCTGCGCGTGATGTGAACATCCTATAAGGCTCATCCACACCCTTTGTAATCAAATCATCTATGAGAACTCCAATGTATGCTTCATCTCTCCTCAAAGTAAAAGGATTGCCTCCATGACAGTTTATATGTGCATTAATACCTGCCATTAGTCCTTGTCCCCCTGCTTCTTCATATCCGGTTGTGCCATTAATCTGTCCTGCAAAGAATAGGTTTTTAACCATTTTAGTTTCAAGTGTAGGAAGTAATTGAGTGGGATCAAAGAAATCATATTCTATTGCATAACCAGGTCGGAAAATATGTACATTCCTAAAAGCCGGGATTAACTTAAGAGCTTTAATTTGGTTCTCTAAGGGTAGGGAAGAGGAGAATCCATTTAAATAAAATTCATTTGTGTTTACCCCTTCAGGTTCTAAAAACAGTTGGTGACTGGTTTTATCCGAAAATGTAACAATCTTAGTTTCTATGCTCGGACAATAACGTGGACCTATACTCTGAATTTGTCCATTATATAAAGGTGAGTCATGCAGTCCTTCTCTGAGAGCATCGTGTGTCTCTTCTGTAGTGTATGAAATCCAACAGCTACGTTGTGTAAGTGTGCGATTAACATCTGGGAGATATGAGAATTTATGGAAATCGTCCTCACCTTTCTGCTCTTCCATTAATGAAAAGTCTACACTTCTTGCATCAATTCTAACAGGTGTGCCTGTCTTCATTCGGTCTGTCTTAAACCCAAATTCTTTAAGTTGTTCCGACATCCCGTAGGATGCAGGTTCGCCAATTCTGCCACCGCCAATTTGTACCTTTCCCACATGAATCAAACCATTTAAGAAAGTGCCATTTGTAAGGATAACAGATTTAGCTTTGAATTCAACCCCCATACGTGTCTTAACTCCTGTAACAATTGAACCATCAAAAGTTAGTTCAGTAACCATATCCTGCCACATATCAAGGTTGTTGGTATTTTCTATAATCTCACGCCAGGTCTCTATAAACTTCATCCTGTCGCTTTGTACTCTTGGGCTCCACATTGCAGGACCTTTAGATCGGTTGAGCATTCGAAATTGTATTGCAGTTTTATCGCTTACAATACCCATCTGTCCACCCAAAGCATCAATTTCACGAACAATCTGACCTTTAGCAATACCTCCTACAGCAGGATTACAGCTCATTTGGGCAATCTTGTTCATGTCCATTGTTATGAGCAATGTCTTAGAACCAAGATTAGCAGAAGCAGTCGCAGCTTCACATCCGGCATGTCCTGCACCAACCACTATTATATCGTAATTAAAATTCATTTATTTCTCCTTACCTTCAGTTAATCAGATACAAAGATACTAAAAAAGAAAACCTTAGACTTAAGGTCTATGTTAATTACAAATAAGAACAGTAGAAACACTTTTATTTCAAGTATATACGTAGATATATGGGTAAATGATCGCTAAATCCATCGGAATATTTGCCACTATAAGTTCTGTTTGGTTTTGGACGATTATTTTTGTCAAAATGTAATAAATATCGGGGATTAAATACATCGGCATATTCAGGTTTACAGTCAATCTTTTCAGAGGATAGTAAGTTGCCGGATACTATAAATTGATCGTACATTAGCCACCCATCATGATAAGTTGTTCCAATTCCATTCTTATATCTGGGATATAAAAGATTGTAAAGTTTAAGTGTTTCTATCTTATTGAATTTTTTTTTAGCACCGAGAACTTCATCTATACTATTATCATCGGGCGTATCATTAAAATCGCCCATAATGAGAATATTTTGTAATGGATCTTCACTCAATATTTTAAACACTTCATGTCTTAATTCACTAGCAACAAAATATCTCCTTCTCTCCGATCTATCTCTGCCCTCAGCACGTGATGGAAAATGAGTAATAAAGAGGTGTATTATCTCTTCATTTTTAACTTTACCCTTAACATAAAGTATGTCGCGTGTTCGGTCCTCAATTCCTGGAAGTTGTACAAGAATTGGAGATGAATTAAGAATTGTAAACGTATCTGTATTATATATCAAAGCAACATCAGAACCTCTTTCATCCGGACTATCATAATGTATAAAACTGTATTGTTTCAGTTTATGTTGTCTGAGATTATCAATTATGCTCATCATAACAGTTTTATTCTCTACTTCAGCCAGACCAATGATATCAGGCAAGTCTGGTTTTACAATATCTTTGATAACTTTTGTTAGTTTATTCACTTTACTCTTAAACCTCTCTACCGTCCATTCTCTAAACCCTTTTGGAGTGAAATCATCATCTAATGTAAGAGGGTCGTCTACTGTATCGTAGAAGTTCTCTGTATTATAGAACATAAAATTAAGAGTAGAATGCATAATGAAGATTTTAATTTAAAATTTACAAATGTATATAGAGAGGTAAATATTAGTCCGATTGTAAATTACTTGCTCTCTTTCAATAGTTTAAGTGATGCATCTTCTGCCTCTTTCATTAACATGATATTCTCTTCCGAATCATCGTCAAAGCCACATAAATGAAGAACTCCGTGAATAATAACACGGTGCAATTCATCCTGATAATCAGTGTTATACATTTGTGAATTTGACAGTACGGTATCAAGACTAATAAAAATATCACCTGAAATTATTTCATCTTCGCTATAATCAAACGAAATAATATCTGTATAGAAATCATGCTTTAAAAATTGACGATTTATCTCTAATATTTTTTCATCATTACAAAAGATGTAAGCAATCTCACCAACTTCCTTTTCATAACCTTTAGCAACACTCTTTATCCACGAAGCTGTTTCTCTTTTTTTAATGTTCGGGAAATCTATATTTTCTGAATCAAATGTAATTGACATATTATATTAGTTTTGTTAACTTGGAGAATCGATTATTTATTATCCGAAAAACATATAAGACACTATAATAGCTGCAATTATACCTGCTAAATCGGCCAAAAGCGCATATGGAACCGTATAGCGCGTATTTTTTATGTTCACTGCTCCATAATAAACAGCAACAATATAAAATGTTGTATCAGTTGCACCTTGTAAAATACTTGATAAACGTCCCGCGAAAGAGTCGGCACCAAAAGATTGCATAGTATCAATCATCAACCCTCTTGCTCCACTTCCACTCAATGGCTTCATAATAGCAGTTGGAATTCCATCTACCCAGCGTGTATCCATACCGGTAAGTGCAACCATACTTCTAATACCCTCCATTAAGAAATCCATTGCCCCTGAGGCACGAAATACACCAATCCCTACCAGTATTGCTATTAGATATGGAATAATCTTTACTGCCGTTTTAAATCCATCCTTAGCACCATCAATAAATGCTTCAAAAATATTAATCTTACTTCTCATACCTTTTAATATAAAAAGCACAATAATCGTAAAAAGAATAATATTTGCCACAAGACTCGAAACAACATTCACTTTTTCTTGGGGCATTGACTGAAATAGGATAATGGCTCCTGTAATTAATCCAATCATACCAATTAAGAATCCCATTATCTCTTTACAAAAAATATTTATTCTTTGTTTCAGGCACACTGCTATCATCCCAACTAATGTAGCAGCAAAGGTGGCAATCATTAAAGGAATGAAAATATCCGCAGGATTCTCGGCACCCATTTGTGCACGATAAACCATAATGGTAACAGGTATAAGTGTAAGACCTGATGCATTTAGCACCAGAAACATTATCATCGGGTTAGAAGCTCTATCTTTAGTTGGATTAATCTCTTGTAGCTCCTGCATAGTCTTTAACCCGAACGGTGTTGCTGCATTATCCAATCCTAACATATTTGCTGAAATATTCATTAATATTGATCCAGATGCAGGGTGATTCTTTGGTATGTCGGGGAATAACTTAGAGAACAGTGGTGAAACACCTTTAGAAAACAGTTCTATCATACCACCTCGCTCTCCAATTTTCATCACACCGAGCCATAATGAAAGAACACCGGTTAGACCCAGTGAGATTTCAAAACCTGTTCTTGCAGTATCGTATGTCGAATTCATGATGTCAGTAAACACCTGCACATCACCTAAAAATATAAGTTTAGCAAGGGCAACGCCAAATGCAATAATAAAAAATGCAATCCAGATATAATTCAATACCATGCAGTGTTCAGTCTTAAATGATTAATTCACTCAAAGATACAAAAGTTCGACAGACAGCTGAAAATAAAAAAAATATTTATTATAATATTGAGTTATAATTTCTCAAAAATATTAACTTTAAGATTAATTCATGAATTTAAAATTTGTCTGTAAATAATGATTTGGAAAGATTTATTGTATTTTCAAAAAGGTTCCAGAATAGCTGTTATTATACTTCTCATTCTTATAATGTTAACTCTTATCTTTACAACAATAATAAGTAGTGGAAACAGTTCCGAAATTGCACTTCAGCAAAACGATTCTATAATAAGTGAGTTTAATAAGTTCAGAAACCAACTTAAAGAGAGAGACTCCATTAATTATTCTGAGAATTCAACAGAACAAAAAGATCCTTATAATTTACAACAAAAAGGTATTTATAAGTTAAGTAAAAATGATCAAAACATTCGTGATTCTCACAAAAGTAGTAGAACAAACAGCAACTTTTCAAAGACAACCAAACTCTCAGCAGGAGAAACTATTATATTAAACACAACCGATACTGCTCAATGGAAGATGGTTCCGGGAATTGGAAGTGCTTACTCGTCCAGAATCATTAAATATAGAGCCCTTTTAGGTGGTTTTGTGCATAAAGAGCAGCTTATGGAAGTATATGGTATCGACAGTGAAATGTACTCTCTAATTTCTCCATATATAGATGAGGATTCAAATTACACAAAGTTGAGAATTAATGATCTTGAATTCAGAGACCTTCTTCGACATCCCTACCTGAATTATGAACAGGTAATTGCTATTTTTAATCTCAGAGACAAGAAAGGCAAAGTAGACTCAATAAATGAGCTCTCAATGCTTGAAGAATTTACAGCAGAAGATATATCGAGACTTGAACCATATTTAGATTTTAAATCACAAAACTTCACACAAATAGAATAGTCCAATCTAATTTATAAAGCACCAACTCAAATAAAGTATCTCTTCAAAATTGTTGATACCGAAGAGTAATACCCTTTGCCAAACATATTCAGGTGTACTAAAAGAAAATAGAGCTGATATAGGTCGATCTGCTCATTATAATTCTCCGATTTTGCAATTATTTTGTGATACGAGTTGTAGAACTCAGAACCAAAGCTGCCAAAAAGCTGACTCATTGCAATATCTACCATAGAGTGACCGTAATATACAGCAGGATCTATTAGATACGGAGTTCCCTCATTTGATATTAAATAATTTCCACCCCATAAATCGCCATGCAAAATAGAAGGCTCTACATTAGAGGTAACAGAGTTAAAAATATTAATGAACTGTTCTATAGATGGTATCTCTTCGCTTCTTAGTAATTCCTTTTCCATTGCAAGTTCAAACTGAGGTGATATCCTTTCCGACCAGTAAAACTCCGACCAGTTACCATGTGTGTTATTGCTTTGAGGTAAACTCCCGATAAAGTTATCAGACGAAAAACCAAACTTATCTGCTTTAATTTGATGCAACATAGCGAGTTTCTCTCCAAGCTTGCCGTAATCTGAAGGGGTAGGGCGTTTACTTTCTACATAATCCATCAGAATATAAGCGTTTTCGTTATGAGTGCCAACTAAATGAACGTGTGGAACAGCAATCGTATCCGTATATTCAATAGCTTCCAAACCTTTTTGTTCCGCGTGGAACATCTCAATTGCAGAATCGGCACTATTTATCTTTATAAAAAATTGAGCTTGTGTTGTATTAATCAAGTAAGCAGAAGAAATTGAGCCTCCCGATAAAGGCTTTGTAGACACTATCTCACCTTCTAACTTTTCTGATATTACTGGTATTATATCTTCAATCATTACTATTAAATGGTTAATAAATTATCAAAAGCAGAGCATTATTCTACTCTTTTTTAAGAGCTGCAATATTCTCTTTCAACAATGCAATTTTGCCTTCAGGATCTAATTGCTTTTTTCTCTCATTTTCTACAATCTCAGGTTTTGCATTTTGCACAAATCTATCATTGCTAAGTTTCTTAATAACCGATTTTAAAAAACCTTCGGTATATGCCAACTCTGCATAAAGTTTTTCAAGCTCAGCTTCAACATCTATGCTATCCTGTAGTGGAACACTGTATTCGGTAGATCCTACAAGAAAAGCTGCAGCACCGGGTTGTTTTGTAGAAACTGATGAGATTGATGACAAATTGCACATTTTTGTGACTATAGAATCATATGTGTTGTTGTGTTCACCAATAACCTGCAATTCCAGCTCCTCTTTGTTAGGTATGTTCTTATCGAGACGGATAGTACGAATTCCTGAGATTAGATGCTTCATCTTTTCAAAATCTGCGAGCAAAGTAGAGTTTTGCAGTAAATCAGCATCCGGCTGCAACGCAACCATTAAGCTTTCACCCTCTTCTCTTTTATATAGAGCCTGCCATAGTTCTTCTGTAATGAATGGCATAAAGGGGTGTAGAAGTCGCAACAAATCATCAAAAAAGCCTAATGTAGCATCATAAGTAGTCTTGTCTATAGGCTTCTGGTATGCAGGCTTAACTATCTCAAGGTACCATGATGAAAACTCATCCCAGAATAGTTTGTAAAGCAGCATCAAAGCCTCCGAAAGTCGATATTTTGAGAATAGATCGTTCAATTCCTCAATAGTTTCTGCAATCTTATTACGTAACCAATCTATTGCTAAACGCGCTGCTTCGGGCTGAGCAATATTATCATCCGTTTCCCATCCTTTCACAAGTCTGAATGCATTCCAAATCTTATTATTGAAGTTACGCCCCTGCTCGCAGAGAGTCTCGTCAAATAACAAATCGTTACCGGCTGCAGATGATAAAAGCATTCCCATTCTTACTCCATCTGCTCCATATTTCTCCATCAATTCAATTGGGTCGGGCGAGTTTCCAAGCTGTTTAGACATCTTTCTACCCTGATTATCCCTAACAATACCGGTAAAATAAACATTATTGAAACAATGTTTATTTCTATATTCGTAACCCGACATAATCATCCTTGCCACCCAAAAGAAAATAATATCAGGACCTGTAACTAAATCGCTCGTGGGGTAATAGTAGTTTACATCTTCATTATCGGGACTGTTAATACCGTCAAACACTGATATTGGCCATAGCCATGAAGAAAACCATGTATCTAATACATCCTCATCCTGCTTCAGGTCGTCAATAGTGATTTCATAATCAACCTGTTGTTTCGCTTTTTCAAAAGCCTCC
>DATGMV010000229.1:0-4641 GCA_035307185.1 Fermentimonas sp.
CGCATTTTCGGTTATTTTGTTAAGTTTGTAGTTATTATAAATAATCAACGGAGCCAATATGAACGACTGGAAAAAAAGACTCGACATTGTATATTCTACCAACCCGGATTATCATTACGATAAAGAAAATGATAATGATGTTGAATCCTTGCCTGAGGGCAAGCAGCTTTTACGTATCAGCCTCGACAAAAGAAATAGAAAAGGTAAAGCGGTTACTCTCATCACAGGCTTTGTTGGTAGTGACGATGATATTATCGAATTGGGTAAACTACTCAAAACTAAATGTGGAGTAGGTGGTTCAACTAAAGATGGTGAGATAATTGTTCAGGGAGATCAACGTAACAAGGTATTAGAAATTTTACAAAAGGAGGGATATGTTAAGTCGCGTATCATCTGAAACAGAGCCATCTCTGCAAATTATTAAAGCCTCAGCAGGATCAGGAAAAACACACCGACTAACGGGGGAGTATCTTAATCTGCTTTTTTCCCGTCCAAATAATCATAGACACATTCTTGCTGTAACCTTTACTAATAAGGCAACAGATGAGATGAAATCGAGAATTATAGAGGAGCTATACCGTCTTGCTTCGGGAGACGAGTCTGATTACCTGAAAGGTTTGATGGAAAGGTTTAACGCAGAGGAGATTGTTATCAGATCAGGCTCTAAATCTATTCTTGAAACAATATTACACGATTATTCTTCGTTTTCGATAAGTACCATTGATAGGTTTTTTCAACAAACAATGCGTGCTTTTACCCGTGAGATGGGTCTTGCCGGCGGCTATAACGTTGAGGTAGACCACTCTATCCTGCTTAACGAGACTGTTGATCTGATGCTTTCGGAGCTTGATGACCCCGCCAATAAGATGCTTACCGATTGGCTTCTTAGGTTTATGCAAAATAGCATTGAAGAGGGTAAGAGCTGGAAGATTGAGAGAGAGGTTTTGCAACTTGCCGGGGAGCTGTTCAACGAAACCTATAAGTCTTTGTCAGACGTTGAACAGGCTACCATTCAAGATAAAGATTATCTTGAGAGCTATAAGCTGAAGATGATTAGGATTGTAAAAAGTTATGAGACAGAACTAAAATCAATTGGAGAAAGAGCTGTAACAATTTTGGCAAGCAATGGTCTTCAACCAACTGATCTTAAAGGAGGGCGAAATTCACAGTTTAAAAAACTGACAGAGATTGCAGATGGTGGGGTGCCTAATTTGACTAAGACTTTTCTTGGATTCGCAGATAATGTAGAGTCGTGGTGCACAAAAACTACTTCAAGTGATATTTTGGTTAAAGCTGAGAATGCTTATAACGAAGGTCTAAATGATTGTGTAAAGCAGATAATTGGTATGTACGATAACAATTGTAATTACCTTACTGCTAAAGCAATACTTCAAAATTATTATGCGCTGGGTATTCTTAACGACATTAAGGTTAGGCTACAAAAGCTGCAACAGGAGAATAATGTTTTACTTATCTCTGACACCACAGAGCTGTTGAATGATATTATTTCGGGTTCGGACTCTCCTTTTATTTATGAAAAAACGGGGACAAGGATTTCGAATTATATGATTGATGAGTTTCAAGATACTTCGCGTATGCAGTGGGAGAACTTTAGACCATTGATTGGCGAGAGTTTGGCTTCAGGTAATTTTAATCTTATAGTTGGTGATGTTAAACAGAGTATTTATAGATTTAGAAATTCTGATTGGCGATTACTTGAAGAACAGGTTGATGAAGATTTCCCAAAGGAGTATATAGAGAAGGATATTCTTGATACAAACTGGCGAAGTGACGCAGAAATAGTTAATTTCAATAATGCATTTTTTGATTCAGCGGCATCACTTTTGCAAAGAGATTTTAATGCTACTGCCGAGGATGATTCTGACAAACAGATTATTGATGCTTATAATGATCTGTATCAAAACATCCCTACAAGAAAAGGTGATAGCAGTGGGTACGTTAAGGTTACATTTCTGAATAACGACAATGATACCAACTGGAAAGATGAAGCGCTAAAAAGACTTCCACTTGAAATTGAATCTTTGCAAGACCAGGGGTTTTCTCTTAAGGATATTGCAGTTGTTGTTCGCAGAAACAGTGAGGCTGTAGAAGTGGCAAATGCCCTTCTATCTTATGCTGATGAGCATCCCAATTCAAAATATAGGTATGATATAATTTCTAATGAAGCACTTTTGATTGGTAGTGCTCAAAGTGTTAAGGCAATAATTGCAATTATGCGATATCTTCGCAATCCGGATGATGGCAAGTTGCGAATGATGGCTGTTTACGAGTTTCTGCTTTTTCAGAGGAAATGCACTCCTAATGAGGCTCTAAAAGCTTATCGCACTGAGTACGAACGAGATTTTCCACAAGAAATTAAAGAGAATATAGCTGAGTTGAGTACTTTACCCTTTTATGATATGATAGAGGGGTTTATTACGATGACTTCCGATAGTTTAGAAGAAAAAGAGAATGCGTATATTCAGGCATTCCTCGATATAGCTCTTAAATTTAGTGTAGATAGTTCTGCCGATTATAATGCTTTTCTCGACTGGTGGGATGAGAAAGGTAGTGAAAAAGCTCTATTTTCTCCCGATAATCAAGATGCAATAAGATTAATTACAATTCATAAATCTAAAGGGTTAGGATTTGGTGCTGTAATAATGCCTTTTGTGAACTGGAGGTTCGAAAACAACTCAGGTAATAATATTTTATGGTGCAAGCCATCAGTAGCTCCATTTGATGAGATTGGTGTGGCTCCTCTCAGATACGGAAAGCATTTGACCGATACAATTTTCAGAGATGATTATCTAAATGAGAAAAGACTTACTTTAATTGACAATTTGAATCTGCTGTATGTTGCATTTACACGTGCAAAGCATCGTCTTGTTATATACGCACCTTCTTCCGGTAATAGTGAGGTGATAGGTAATGCCGCTACACTTATGCAAAAAAGTATAATAGATAGCACTTATTTGTCGGGGGATTGTTATAAGGATTCTGAAGATGAGTCTGTTTTAGAAATTGGTGATCCTGCAAAAAGGGAACCGACTACTGACGAGCGAATAACAAACACCTACAAATCAAGCAAATGGCACTCAAACCCATTTGATAATAGGCTTAAACTGCGACTTAATTCAATTGGTTTTTTCAGTGACGACGGTAGTAGAGATTACGGCAAGTTGATGCATGATATTGTTAGTAACATCAAAATATTTGAAGATATACCTGATGCAGTGAATAAGAAGATCTCAGAGGGTGAGTTGTACGAACATGAACGAGATACAATTGTAAGAGAGCTCAACAACTATTTAGATATACCCGAAGTAAGAAATTGGTATAGCGGAAAATATAAAGTACTAAATGAGGCTGTAGTACTACAGCCCGGAAGCAGATTTAGCAGACCCGACAGGGTGATGATTGGCAATGACGAAGTTATTGTTGTGGATTATAAATTTGGAGATGTTGAGGAGTCTAAATATAAACATCAGGTAAGACGATATATGAAGACTATCTCTGAAATGGGATATCCAAATGTAAAGGGGTTCGTGTTTTATGTAAGATCAGGAAAGATAGTATCTTTATAGTTTCAACTCATATTTTATTAATTTAAAAGAATTCTACTACAACTCACCCAATATGACTAAGTAAAACACTTCGCCTACTATTTATAAGTATTTTATTTAGCCGAAAAGAATTCGTTGACATATAGCATCTGGTATTTAATTGCATTCTTCCAATAGTCCCAGTTATGTACACCCGGTCTGCTAATGTAATCGTGAGGAATGTTTCTGTACAAAAGTTCGCGATGCAGAGCTTCATTAACTTCATAGAAAAAGTCTTTAGTTCCGCAATCAATTATAATTTTAAGATTATCCGGAGTTAGCAAATGTAATAAACCCATAACTGTATAATTTTCCCAATATTCGGGATTCTCTGATTGTTTGCCAATACGACTTGTCATTCCCCAGTTATTTGGGAATGGTCTGATATCTACTCCCCCACTCATGCTTCCACATGCACCAAACACATCCTGGTTCCTGAACCCAAGGTACAAACCTCCATGGCCTCCCATACTTAATCCTGTAATGGCACGCCCTTCTCTCGATGCAGTTGTATTATAATTATTATCAATCCAACTTACTAACTCGTTTGCTACGAACGTTTCATATTTATAGGTTGAGTCGACCGGACTATCCCAATACCAACTATTTGTTCCTCCATCAGGACAAACAACCATCATTTTATACTGATCTGCAAGTTCTGTAATTGCTGCTACCCTATTAACCCAGTCGTTATATTTACCTCCATGACCGTGAAGCAGGTATAGAACCGGCATTGCTTTGCCATCATTATTGGTTTCAGGTTTAACAACAACCGTTTTTACCTCTTTACTCATGCTTTTACTATAGACACTAATAGTATCTACTACTGCAGATTGTGCAATGAGAACAAATGAGAATAAAAAAAATATTGATGAAGAAATTCTTTTCATAAGATACAGTTATTTTAATTCAGGAGTTTTTGAGTTTATTATTCTTTGGAAACAAAAATAATCACTTTATCTGTTATTTCCGAATCTAAAAATTATTAATGGGAACAATATTGAAACGGGAGATGTTTTAAGATTGTATTTAGTTG
>DATGMV010000230.1:0-5070 GCA_035307185.1 Fermentimonas sp.
AACCCTTTCAATCTTAACAAATTGGTAACAATTTATTGGCTACTTTGTAATCAACAAATTGTATTTTTGTACTTTATCTTTAGTACAAGAATATTTTAGGTTTATATTAATGAGGATTTTATATCTTTTTTTACTTGCTCCATTATTGTTTTACTCTTGTATAAGTGGCACTACTAACACTGGGAGTAGTAGTTCACGAAGTATTATATCCGGTGCCGGAGCAACATTTCCATATCCATACTACAATATAGTTTTCCGTGACTTTATGCGTTCTAACGAAAGCTATACTGTTAACTATGGTGCCATAGGTAGTGGAGGAGGTATTAGAAGCTTGCGAGACCACTCAGTAGATTTTAGTGCTAGTGATGCTTTTCTTAACGAACGCGAGCTTGAGTCTATGAAAGGCGAAGTAATACATATTGCTACATGTATGGGTGGAGTGGTTATGGCTTACACCCTTGAAGGAGTTGACAGCCTAAAACTTACAGGTCCACTTATTTCGGATATTTATCTTGGGAAAATTAAAAAATGGAACGATAACAGACTTGTTGAAGAAAATCCAAATGTGAAACTACCGGATTTGGATATTACTCCAGTATACAGATCTGATGGTAGCGGCACAACCTTTAATTTTTCAGAGTATCTTTCGGTTGTGAGTAAAGAATGGAATGATATAATGGGAGTGGGTAAGTCGCTTAAATGGCCTGCGGGTATTGCTGCAAAAGGTAACCCCGGTGTTGCCGGTATTGTTCAGCAAACCGAAGGCGCTATCGGATATATAGGATCTGAATATGCATTAACTTTAAGACTACCAACAGCAAAACTCAAGAACAAAGCGGGCAACTATGTTGATGCAACGCTCGAAACTATATCCGCTGCGGCAAATGTTTCACTACCTGATGATATGCGCGCTACTATTACCAATTCTGATGACCCCAACGCATATCCAATAAGCTTGTTTACATGGCTGCTTGTTTATAAAGATCAACAATATGATAAACGTGAAATTGATGAAGCTGAGGATTTAATAAAACTATTAAATTATATAATTAGTCCGGAGGGGCAGAAAGTTGCAGCTCAGATTAATTATGCTCCTCTTTCTGAACAGGCTTTAGAGAAAAATCGGAAGTTAATTGAACAGATTAATTACAATGGAGATGCAATTACTTTAAGCAAATAGATACACTATAAAATTTCAGCTATAGAATGAAAGATAAAATTTTCCGGTTCTTACTTTTCTTTGCAGCATTTTTAATTCTAATGTTGAGTGCCGGCATTATATATGCTCTTGTAAGCAGATCAACCGTAGCATTTCAAGAATACGGATTCTGGAATTTCTTAGTAAATCCGGAATGGGATCCTCGACCTGCAACGGAAGAATATGGTGCTCTCTCATTTATTGTTGGAACACTTTATACAGCTTTCTTTGCATTAATTCTTTGTGTGCCTTTTTCGCTTGCGGTAGCACTGTTTAATGGTGAATATTTTAAAGGAAAAAGAGTCTCATCGGTTGTAAGATCTGTTGTAGACCTGCTTGCAGGTATTCCTTCTATAGTATATGGTTTATGGGGATTTTATGCAGTACGACCATTGATAATTGAATTGGGTATAAATGCTCAAGGTTTTGGGATATTTCTATCTTCAGTTGTTTTGGCAATTATGATTATACCATATGCATCATCACTAAGTACCGAATTTATATCTATGGTACCAAATAATTTAAAAGAAGGGGCATATAGTCTTGGTGCAACACAAATGGAAATGGTGCAGCATATTAGTCTCCCCACCGCCACTTCAGGTATTATAGCATCATATATATTGGCATTGGGCAGAGCTTTGGGTGAAACAATGGCAGTGACCATGTTAATAGGTAATACAGACAGAATTCCAAATGGATTAAGAGATACCGGTAACACTATGGCAAGTGTTATAGCAAATCAGTTTGGTGAAGCAGATGGAATAAAGTTAAGTTCGCTAATAGCCATTGGGTTATTGCTTTTTATTATAACAGCAATAATTAATCTTGTTGCTAAATTAGTTATGAAACGAGTTGCAAGAGCATGAGTATGAATAAAAGAAACGGAACTTCAGTGTATGTGAGAAAGGGTAGAGACCGACTGGTGTATTGGTCGATATGTGTTCTTTCTTTCTTAGCCATGATACCTTTGTTTTTTATATTATGGGATGTTGTTTCGAAAGGTTATAAGAATTTTAACATTAACTTGTTTACAGAGGTTACACCTTCTTCTATGGATGCCCTTTTGGCTAATATGAATGGTGATCCAATACCAGGAGGTATATTAAACGGTATTACAGGTTCTATACTAATAGTTGCGATGGCAATATTGTTTTCAGTGCCATTGGGACTTTTTATAGGGATTTATTTATCCGAAAATAGAGATAAAAGGTTTGCAAGTATAATTAGTTTTTTAACTGATTTGCTGCAAGGTATGCCTTCAATAGTAGTTGGTATAATTGCCTATGCTTGGGTGGTGAAACCACTTGGGAGCTATTCGGCGCTTGCAGGTAGCGTTGCTCTTACAATAATGATGTTACCTATGATAGTTAGATCTACTGAAGAAACCCTTAAAATGCTGCCAAGAGCTTATAAGGAGGCGGGACTTGCATTAGGGGCATCATATACCAATGTAGTGTTTAAAATATTATTACCTTCGGGATTTGGTGGAATATTTACAGGGATATTACTTGCTATTTCGCGTGTAATGGGTGAAACAGCTCCATTAATGCTTACCGCTTTGGGTGCTTCTGTAGTTAACTGGAATGTTCTTGAACCCACAAGTGCTATTCCGTTACTTATATGGGATTTTTATAACGACCCAAATTTGGTTGATCTTGTGTGGTCATCATCGCTCTTACTTTTAATAGTTATATTCGTATTAAACTGGATAGCAAAAATTGTAGCACGTAAATGGAAAATATAAATAACATAGAAACGAACCCCATCCTTCAATTAAAGGATGTATCAGTATCTTATGCTCCGGGTACACATGCTGTAAAGCAAGTAACTACCGATATATATCCCAATACTATAACAGCCATAATGGGTCCGTCGGGATGCGGAAAAAGTACTTTGCTTCGAGCGATAAATCGTCTGCATGATCTTTACCCAAATATAAAAACTACAGGTGAAATCATATTAAAAGGCGAAAATGTATTAAAAATAGACTCAATGGAAGTACGTAGAATGGCTGGTATGGTATTTCAGCAACCAAACCCTTTTCCAACAATGAGTATTTTTGAGAATGTATTGGCCGGTTATAAGCTCAATGGAATAAAGCTAAAGAAAAGAGAGAAAGATGAAATTGTAGAACAAAGTCTTAAAAGTGTAGCTTTATGGGATGAAGTTAAAGATGTAATGAGTAAACGTGGTTCATTTTTATCGGGTGGGCAGCAACAAAGATTGTGTATTGCACGAACTCTTGCCCTTAAGCCTGAGATATTACTAATGGATGAGCCTACATCAGCTCTCGATCCAATTTCAACGAACAAAATTGAAGAGTTACTGTTGGAATTGAAAAGTAAATTTACTATCATTGTTGTTACTCACAACATGTCACAGGCTGCTCGTATTTCTGATAACTCAATGTTTATGTATCTTGGTGAGCTAATAGAGCATGGTAATACAACTCAAATGTTTACTAAACCTAAGAACAAACGTACAGAGGAGTATCTGACAGGTGTGTTTGGATAATGGCTTATAATGATCTGAAATACTATAAATAAATTATATCAATCTAACAGATGAACACTAAAAACGAAAATACAAATCCTTCTACTGCTGTAGGGATTAAAGATAAATATCTTGAACAGTTGCATAGCGATTTTTTACTTTTATCGGAGATTGTGCTTACTCAAATGATAAAGGCCGAGGAATTGGTACATGATAACCATAATAAAGAGCTTGTTTTATTGCTTAAGAGAAACGAAAAAGTTATCAATTCTCTTGACGTTACCATTAAGGAGAAAGTGATTAACGCCATAATGCTTTTTACGCCAAGAGCATCTGACCTTCGCCGATTAATGGCGTATCACGATATGACAATATCGATGGAGCGTGTTGGTGATCTGATAGAAAATATTAGACTTGCATTGGTTGAAATGGATTTTACCATTAATGGTTTTGAACCATATAAAAGGTTACTTAGTAAAATGTTCAGCCAGACTGATAAGATGCTTAGGAAAGCCATTTTTGCTTTTTCGGGTGTGGATAATGATATGGCATACGATACTATTTTGATGGATGATAAAGTTGATAAACTTGAACGTAAGATTGAAAGAAAACTTTCGGAAAATTTCAACAATCAGGTTCTTAGTACTCAAAGTATTATTAATATGATGCACTTGACAAGTATATCTTACTATTTAGAAAGAATAGGAGATAAAGCGGTAGATATTGCAGAGTCGGCTGTGTTTCTAATTGAAGGAAAAGATATTCGTCACGACAAAGTTGTAAAAGTCTCTAAAAAAGAAGATAAAGATTCCACTGAAACAGAGAAATCAATGGATTAATAGTATAGTATCAACTCATAAGTATTATGGATGAAAGAATTTTAGTTGTCGATGATGAAAAGGATATTTGTGATATTCTACAATTTAATCTCGAAAAGGAAGGTTACATTGTAGATGTTGCAAATTCTGGAGAAGAGGCATTGGAAATGTTAACGGATGTGTATCAACTAATTGTACTTGATGTTATGATGGCTGGTATATCAGGTTTTAATATGGCAGAAAAATTAAGAAAAGACGAAAATCACGTGCCAATAATCTTTCTCACCGCTAAAAACACAGAGAATGATATCCTAACAGGCTTTTCACTTGGAGGTGACGATTATATTTCAAAGCCATTTTCAATTAAAGAGGTACTTGCGAGAGTTAAAGTTTTAATAAAAAGAACTTCTCTGGTGAGACAGCCAGCCGAAACAAAATGGAGATATAAAGGTTTAGTTATAGATATCCCAACCAGGCGTGTAATTATTGATAATAAGGAAGTTTCATTAACTAAAAAAGAGTTTGAAATACTGTCATTACTTGCTCAAGTTTCACCTAAAG
>DATGMV010000231.1:0-3935 GCA_035307185.1 Fermentimonas sp.
TTATTAATTCTTTGGGATATGAATGTGACACGGTGGAGGATGTAAGCGGTTATCCCTCAATTCTTGGAGGTAGAGTAAAAACCCTTCACCCAAAAATATTTGGAGGAATTCTTTATAGAAGAGATAACGATTCTGATAAAAAACAGGTTAAATCTTATGATATTCCATCAATTGATTTAGTAATTGTTGATCTATATCCGTTTGAAGAAACAGTTGCAGTAGGTGGGACTGAAGAAGAAATAATTGAAAAAATAGATATAGGTGGTATATCATTGATTAGAGGTGCAGCGAAAAACTATAAAGATGTACTTGTTGTTGCATCTAAGGAGCAATATTTACCTCTGTTAAATTTATTGAGAGAAAATAACGCATCTACAACGATTGAAGAACGAAGATTATTTGCAGCAGATGCTTTTAAGGTTTCTTCAGGATATGACTCTGCTATTTTCAACTATTTTGATAGTGAGAAGAGATCTGCATTGCGTGTTTCTCTTAACGATTCAAAGCAGTTGCGTTATGGCGAAAATCCACATCAGAAAGGCTCTTTTTATGGTAATTTTAATGAGGTTTTTGAACAGATTCATGGTAAAGAGATTTCCTATAATAATTTGTTGGATATTGATTCTGCTGTATCTTTAATTGCAGATTTTAATGAAACAGCTTTAGCAATTTTAAAGCATAACAATGCTTGTGGAATGGCTTGTAGACCAACAGTTAAGGAGTCATGGGATGCAGCTCTTGCCGCCGATCCGGTTTCTGCGTTTGGTGGCGTTGTTGTGACAAACAGACAGATAGACAAAGAGGCAGCTGAGGCCATTAATGAAATATTTTTTGAGGTTATTATAGCACCCGGATACGATAAAGATGCTTTGGAAATTTTGTTTCAGAAGAAAAATCGAGTAATTTTGATACTGAAAGCAGTAGATAAAGCTACACGAAAGCTTCAATTTCGTTCAGTACTGAATGGTGCTCTTGTTCAAGATGTTAATGATAGTGTTCAAAAAAATACTGACATTACAATAGTTACAGGAGTTGCTCCAGCTGAACAGGAAATTGATGATCTGCTATTTGCTAATATTTTAGTGAAGCATACTAAATCAAACGCCATTGTTTTAGCTAAAAACAGACAATTAATTGCCAGTGGTACCGGTCAAACTTCACGAGTGGATGCTTTGAAGCAAGCTATTGAAAAGGCTCGCAATTTTAATTTTGATCTGAATGGTGCAGTTATGGCAAGTGATGCTTTCTTTCCTTTCCCGGATTGTGTGGAGATTGCACATGAAGCAGGTATCACATCTGTAATTCAGCCGGGTGGCTCTATACGTGATGCTGAATCGATAGATTATTGTAATAAAAACGGAATGTCAATGGTAACAACCGGTGTAAGACATTTTAAACACTGAAAATTGAAAACTTAACTATGGGCTTATTTTCATTTACACAGGAGTTGGCAATGGACCTTGGTACTGCCAATTCTATAATAGTTAACAGCGCAGGCAAAATATTGTTGGACGAACCTTCAATTGTTGCGCTGGATCGCAAAACAGAGAAGATGATTGCTCTGGGCGAGAAGGCAAGACAAATGCATGGGAAAACTCATGAGAATATTCGTACTGTTAGACCGCTAAGAGATGGCGTAATTGCAGATTTTAATGCCGCGGAACAGATGATTCGCGAGATGATTAAAATGGCAAATAAAAATAAAAGGGGACTGTTTTCTCCATCATTGCGTGTGGTTATTTGTATTCCCTCAGGTAGTACTGAAGTGGAAATTAGAGCTGTTAGAGACTCTGCTGAGCATGCAGGTGGACGAGATGTTTTTATGATTTTTGAGCCTATGGCTGCTGCCCTTGGTATAGGATTGGATGTTGAAGCCCCTGAAGGTAACATGATTGTTGATATAGGTGGTGGTACAACAGAAATTGCAGTTATTTCACTGGGAGGTATAGTTTCAAATAAATCTATAAAAATTGCAGGGGATGATTTCACAGAAGATATTCAAGACTACATGGGTCGTCAGCATAATATCAAAGTTGGAGATCGTACTGCTGAGCAGATAAAAATAAATGTTGGTTCTGTTTTAACTGAATTAGACAATCCTCCTGAAGATTACATTGTGCATGGTCCTAACAGAATGACCTCTTTGCCAATGGATGTTCCTGTATCATATCAGGAAGTTGCTCATTGTATTGAGAAGTCTGTTTCTAAGGTAGACTCAGCAGTTTTAAGTGCACTTGAGCAAACACCGCCTGAACTCTATGCAGATATAGTACTAAATGGTATTTATCTGACAGGTGGCGGAGCCTTATTAAGAGGATTAGATAAGAGATTGACTGAGAAGATTGGAATTCCATTTAGAGTTGTGGATGACCCACTTCATATAGTAGCAAAAGGTACAGGTATTGCATTGAGAAATATTAGTAAATTCAGCTTTTTGATGCGTTAATGCGCAATTTATTAAACTTCATTATAAGAAATAGTCACTGGATGCTTGCTATACTGCTAATAGCATTCAGTTTCTATCTCGTTTTTGCGCATAACTCATATCAGAGGAGTGTGTATCTTACTTCTGCGAACAGTGTAATGGGGTGGATATATAATGCTTCTAACAACGTAACTTCATTTGTACATTTGAAAAAGAGCAATCAATTGCTGCTTGAACAAAATGCAACATTGGAGAGCGAACTTTACTTACTTAGATCACAAATTAATGATCTTGATACTGCAGGTACTTCCAGTGTTGTTGCATTCGCAAATGACTCCATAGCGCCTTCTCAGTTTAGTTTTATTCCGGCTGAAGTTGTTAATATTAGCTTTTCGGGTGCTAATAACTTTATTACAATAAACAGAGGGTCAATTGATGGCATTAAACCTGATATGGGTGTGATTTCACAACGTGGAGTTGTAGGCGTTGTATCTAATGTTTCCACAAATTTTTCGTTGATAATTCCTGTTATTAATCCTCTTTTCAGATTAAGTGCTAAGTTAAAAAACTCTGATAATTACGGGTCATTATCATGGAACGGAAAGAATTTTAATGAGGCGCAATTGGGAGAATTACCAAAGCATGAGATTTATAATAATGGAGATACAATTGTTACAAGTTTCTCTCGTATTTTCCCCAAACAGTTAATCATAGGTTTTGTTAGTGGGGTAGGTACATCTAAGGATGATAATTTTAATACTTTTGAAGTAGAACTTGCTACAGATTTTAATTCTCTTCAAAATGTACTTGTTATAAGTGATAAGTACTATGAGGAGCAGAAAGCATTGGAAGAAGCAGCTGCAAGGTGAAGTTCCTTTATTAATGTTTACAATAGTATGAAAATAAGATATATACAGGAGGTTTTTATTTTTATTCTACTTATACTGTTACAGGTTTTGTTGTTAAACAGAATAAATGTATTTGGGTATGCATCTCCTGTTTTATATATCTATTTTATTTTAAAACTTCCCTTTGGAAGAAGTCTTTTCTTTACAATTATATCCGGTTTCTTAATTGGGTTAATTATAGATGTTTTCTTAAATACTCCCGGTATGAATGCAGCAGCTACCACTATTGTTGCTACTTTTAGAAAACCTATTCTAAATTTGTTTTATGACAGAGAGATTTTTGATGAGTTTGTGCCGGGTATGAATACTGGCGCTTCTCAGTTTGTGAAATTAACTGTATTTACTGTATTACTGCATTTGACTTTGCTGTTTTTTATTGAATCTTTTACTCTATTTAATGCAGTTGATACTTTTTTTAGAGTTTTAGCATCATCCGTTATTTCAATACTTATTATTATCTCAATGGATGGTTTAATATATAGAAAGAAATCAAGTGACTAGTCCTAAGAATTTTGCTAATAGACAGTATATTATTGCCGTAATTGTGGTTATAATTGGCGTTATTTATCTGATGCAACTGTTTAATTTGCAGATATTAAGTC
>DATGMV010000232.1:0-5080 GCA_035307185.1 Fermentimonas sp.
TTCGTGATCAGCGTGCAACACAAACAGTTTGTCGAGTGCATCGCGAACAATAGGATTTGCTTTATATTCTCCTGTAGGCAGCTCAAACATCAAACGCATAAAGTTTTCTACGTAAGGCTTAGAGTTGTCATAATAATTCATTGGAAAGCCTTGTGTTTTTCTGTATGTCCAAGTGGCAATCACCAAGAATTTGGCCATAATTTTACACACGGCTTCATATACATCCTGTTCGTCATCAATATTCACCCTTCTTGGGTTAAATGCTGTCAAAGCACATGTTAGTGATGAAAGCACGCCCATTGGATGTGCGTGTTTTGGAAACCCATCAATGATTTGTTTCATTTCTTCATGCACTAGGCTGTGTTTTTGAATGTCTTTCTCGAATTGGCTTAATTCCTTTTGTGTTGGTAATTCACCAAAAACAATTAGATAGGCTACTTCCAAAAAGGTGGAATGTTCTGCAAGTTCTTCGATGCTGTAACCTCTGTATCTGAGGATGCCTTTTTCACCGTCAAGAAAAGTGATGGCACTTTGGCATGAGCCAGTATTTTTGTAGCCAGGGTCAATGGTTACAAGGCCTGTTTGTGCTCTAAGTTTGGTAATATCAATAGCGACTTCGTTCTCGGTACCTTTGATTAATGGTAACTCTATTTTTTTTCCGTCTATTTCAATCGTGGCTGTGTTTGACATATATCTTATTTTTGCTGAATGCGAATTTAATGATTTTCTTTGGTTTATTAAAATATAATCTACAAAAAGAATACCGATAGGCAAATTCTTAACTGTTAAATAACAAAAAAGCTCCCTGAAATCAGGGAGCTTTGTATTTAATCTGAATTTGTTAACTAGTAACCAGGGTTTTGTTGTTCTCTGATTACTGGGTTAGCATTCATTTCTGACGCAGGAATAGGTAACGTCATTCTGTAGTCGTTAACAGGCAATAAGCATGCTCCATTCACTGCACAGTCCATAGGGTCTCTTTGGAAGCCAGGAGAGCCAGCTTTTGCTCCTATACGTTTCATGTCCAAATATCTCTTTCCTTCGAAAGCTAACTCTACTCTTCTTTCAGCTAAAATAGCAGCGTATGCTTCTTGCTGTGAGTTTATAGTCAATGGTGTAACATTAGCAGCTCTATCAGCAACTGTGCTTTCCGTTCTTCTATTCACTCTCAAGTAAAATAGGATAGACTGAACAGACTCCATCGGATTACTGTACAAACTTTCAGGGTCAGCAGAAGAAGACATAAAAATCCCCTTTAACGCTTTTGCCTCAGCAATAGCTAACAACACATCGGCAGACCTAAACACAGGGATATCCTTTTGCAATCTTGCTCCTTGACGTCCTTGGTATTTACCTATGAACAATTTATCATTATTTCTGAAATCAGATGGAGATAAATCTTGATAATTAGTGGCTACTACTGTTGTAGCATCTAAATTTACATTGTATCTCACGTCATTTCTTGAACCGAAGGCTGACCCTTGGTTATCTGGATCCAGAGCATCTAATTCGTTATATAATGATCTTCCCATTTCGTAGAATGCTGAACCACCCTCAGCAACGTATCCAGAATACCAGGCACCAGCTACAGCTCCACCGCCGTTTATAGTTCTTTTTAATTTAAATATAATCTCTACGTTTGGATCAACTTCTAAATTTGGGTTAAGTTCATCTGCAGGAAAAATGTCTGTATACTCTGCGTGAGTAGCAATGTTAAATTCAGAAATATTTAGAATATCTGTACCTAAAGCGATTACTTCGTCAGGATTGTTGCCCAACATGTTGTGTAAATGTAATCTAACTGTATTGGTAAAAACTCTATTGACATAAACTGTAACATATACATCCCATATGACACCAGAATCTGCCTTGGCTTGATCTGCACGATCTAAATCGTCAAAAATAAACTGTGAAACTTCTGCAACAGTTGATCGCCCGATATATTCGTCAAAATCTTTTGAAGGTACGTGGTCCAAAATCATCGCAGACATTCCTGAAGGATTTGCATAATCTGGCGTAAAGTAAGCAAACAATTTGAAGTGTGCATAAGCTCTTAGTGCGTACAATTCAGACTCCGCATTTCTGTACTTAGCAATTTCCGCAGCTTTCTGAGCATTTGTTAATTGACTATTTTCTTGAACTCTCTGTTTTAATTCATCGGAAATCTCAAACAATCGGTTAATTCTATTAATAATAGAGTAATAGCCTCCCCAGGTAGATGCTGCGAAAGAATTACCGGTTTGCATAAAGAAACCATATTCACCACCAATTAAACCTTGTCCTCCATTACCAATTCCAATAGAAACTTCGTCAGTAAATATGGACACGAATTCTATTTCTTCTTCACCAGGTAAACTGTTGTATATTCCGTTTATCCCTCTTTTGACGTCTTCAGCATTGCGGTACACGTCGTACTCATTGTTTCGCTCACCATCTTGTACAATATCAATTGCATCGTTACAAGAGGCAAATGACATTACACCAATAGCTGCTATCAATAATATTTTTATTCTTTTTTTCATCATTATGAATTTTAAAATTGAACTTCTAAACCAAAAGAAAATGTTCTTGGAGTAGGGTACTGACTTTGATCGTTACCTCTGTTACTTTCTGCATCAAATCCTTTCCATTTAGTCCATGTATGTAAATTTTCGCCTTGAACATAAGCTCTTAAACCAGTTAATTTAAGGAAGCTTAAGTTTTCAGTAGAGAAATTATATCCTATCTGAGCATATCTTAAACGCACATAAGAAGCGTCATGCAAGTGTCTGTCAGAGTTATTTTGATAGAACTCATTGCTAGGGTTTAGAGATGGGAATTGAGCGCCAGTATTAGTTGGTGTCCAATAGTCTAACAAGTCATAGCTTTTATTGAATGTACCAATATCACCTGTAGCAAGAAACCCTGCATAGTCATAATCGTATCTCCATAAATCTTGTGCATAAGAGAACTGTGCTGTTACAAAGAATCCTTTGTATGAAGCGTCAATACCGAATCCTCCTTGGTACTTAGGGATATATGACTTTCCTGTATAACGTCTGTCTTCGTTTGTAGGTGTTTCTGTCATATTTCCATCTTTATCTTTGAACCAAAGGTTTCCGTTATCTGGATTAACACCAGCATACTCAACCAAGTACCATTGTCCTAACGGATCTCCTTCTCTCATAGTCGTAAGAGAGCTACCATTCCATACCACTCCTCCATCAACAGGAAGTTCTAAAATTTCGTTTTTGTTGTATGAACCATTAAAGTTTAATGTTACTAACCAGTCGTTTGTTCTAACCACATCACCATGTACGATTAACTCAACACCTCTGTTTCTTAGTGACCCAACGTTCGCATTGATAGCGGAACCACCATTGATTGCAGAAATAGGCATTGATTGGTATAAGTCTTTGGTTGTTTTTTGGTAAACATCTACTGAACCTCTAATTCTTTGGTCAAAGAAACCGAAGTCTAAACCTACGTTAGCTTGCTCGATAGTCTCCCATTGTAAATAAGGGTTAGCTAAGCGGCTTAAGATTAATGACTGAGAATTATTATATGAAGGAGAAGTTACATACGCCTCTCTAAACAATCCTGCTCCTCCGAACAAACCTGTTCCTAAAATATCTTGGTTACCTGTTGTACCATAAGAAGCTCTTAGTTTTAAATCACTTCTTGACCCTGACATGAAATCTTCGTTAGAGATGTTCCATCTACCAGAAACCGACCAGAAAGTTCCCCATCTGTTTGAATCTGCAAATCGGAAAGACGCATCTCTACGGATAGTAGCCTTCACACCATACCTACCATCATAGTCATAATCCGCTACTCCAAAGTAAGAGAACAAACCTGCTTTTGCAGTTGACAATGTAATTGCAGGAACATACCAATCATGCTCATCGGTATCTCCAACCCATCCTGTACCAGATCCTGGCTCTGAGAAATAATAATCTAAACCATTTTGAACCAAGCTAGCATATCTGTGATGTGCTTTTAAGTATTCTACATAAGCTCCTACATTCAACTCATGTTTGTCATTAAAAGTTTTGTTCCATGTTAAATGTGTAGTTGAATTAAAAGACACGCGACGTTGCTCTACCTCACTTGCAAACCCTAAATACTCACCTTCTGCAACTGGATCATCGGTATTACTGAAATACCAAGAGTTAAACGATCGAGGATCATCATATCTTGTCTGCGTAATTCCTGTATAATCTATACCAAGTCTTGTTCCTACGTTAAAACCATTAGGCAAATCATAAGATATGTCTCCTGTTGCAATAATTTTAATTTCGTCTTGGTAGTTTGTAAACCAGTTTGCCTTATCTTGTAATAATAAAGGAGAAGCCTTCAACAAGTCAAGATTTCCATACTTTGGTACGAATAAAGATTCCCAGATAGCTTCATATCCACCTGCAGCAATAGTAGGGTCCAAATAAGGAGCTCCTTGCAAAGCGCCCAAAACATAGTTTTGATTCACCCCTCCGGTTCCTAAAGAAGTAGCTTCATTAGACCTAGAGTAGTTTGCGGATAAATTTGTATTATATCTCAATCTTCCATTATCATTTCTTCCACCTAAAGAGTTTCTAAAGTTAAATCTTTTTAAGTCGGTATTTACCAATATACCTTCTTGCTCTAAGAAACCTATAGATGTGTGCGTGGACAAGTTTTTGCTACCGCCAGAAAATGACAAAGTATGCGACTGTGTGATTGCATCATTGAAGAACACGTCTAACCAATTAACATTTCTTGCATTAGCAATTTCATTATCTGTCCAATTAATGGCACCTGCTTCTCTTTCAAACCTCATCAAATCAGCACCGCTCATTAAGTTATAATGATTAGGTTGTAGTGAGCTAACACTTGTCATTCCAACATACTTAATAGTTAAATCTTGCTCAAAAGAACCTCTTTTAGTTGTTACCTCAATAACACCATTTGCACCTCTATTTCCATAGATAGCAGTAGCTCCAGCATCTTTAAGTACAGAAATGCTTTCTATATCATTAGGGTTTATACTTCTAAAGACTGACTCACCCATTGGTACTCCGTCAATAATAAACAAAGGCTCTGTATTTCCGTTAATCGAACCTAA
>DATGMV010000233.1:0-16905 GCA_035307185.1 Fermentimonas sp.
ATAATTTAAAACAATTAACGAAATAATAAGTTCACAAAACTGTTCCGAAGCGAGTATCAATAATTCTTTTTTGCATTTCTTTTTGCATGTTCGCGAGCCTGTTTCTCTTGTAATTTCTGTGCTTCTTCGAGTCTTGCCATAAAACCGGATTTCTTTTTTCTTGGTTTTTTCTTATTCTCTTCGAGTTGAGCCAGTATCTTATCTTCATCAACTACCTTTTTCATTATCATAGTGATAATTATAGTGATTAATGTGGATAAGAAATAGTAGTAATTTAACCCTGAAGGATAAGAGTTTAGAAAGAAGAACATGAAAACGCTCATAATAATAGGCATGTGTTTCATTCCGGGCATTGTTTGTTGACCGGTATCCATTGTAGCCATATTATATTTAGCATATATTATGTTTGTGAACGTCATAAGTAAACAGAAGATACTTATGTGGTTACCAATATATTTTGTAATTAGCGGAATGTCGCCAGTCCACGAAATTAACGAGTCGAAAGTAGATAAGTCATCTGCCCATAAGAAACTCTGCTGACGCAATTCTATTGCTGAAGGAAAGAAGAAAAACAGAGCCAATAATACAGGCATTTGAATTAACATGGGAAGACAACCACTCATGGGGCTTGCTCCAGCTTTACTGTAAAGCTCCATAGTTGCCTGTTGCCTCTTCATCATCATCTCCTGATCTTGCCCCGGATATTTCTTTTCAATTTCTTGAATTTGCGGACGTAATACTCGCATTTTAGCAGAAGACATATATGACTTATAAGTCAATGGTGAAATTATAATTTTCACCAAAAGTGTTAGAATTAGTATAATAACACCCATGCTCCAATTAAAAGAAAGGAAAAAATTAAACAATGGAATTACAAACCATTTGTTAACCCAACTGAGCCATTTATAGCCTAAGTGAACTATTTCTTCAAGTTCGAGTTTATCTGAACTTTTACTTACATTGTCATCATAAGCTTTTAGTGTATTATAATGTACAGGTCCAAAATAGTATTTAAATCCGGCAGTGATGAGATCACTTTCTGTGCTAATTTCGATAGGTGACCATATTTCGGCCTTATAGTCTTTTATATATTCAGCATCAGACAACATTTCTGATGTTAAGATTGTATTACTGAATGGTTTCTCACCAATAATAATTGCTGAAAAATATTGATCTTTAAAAGCAAACCATTTAACCGGTTCAGAAAGTTCTTCAATGTCATTTTTAGACTCACTTAACTTCTTTACATCTTGATTATCGTACTTATAATGAATTCGTGAGTAGCGATTTTCAAAAGAACGCCCTTTCTCTTGTTGTCTAATTTTTTGCTCCCAATTAAGTCTGAAATTGGTCAAGCTTTCGGGATGTAAACCATTTCGCATACCAACAACCCTTATGTCGAAATCCATCATGTATTCGTCATCAGGGAGAGTATAAACAAAGTCGATATACTGATCTGGAGACTGCTGAAGTCTCATTATTACAGAATTGTCATTTTCGCTAAATATAGGCGTAAATATTTCATTCTCTGTAGTTAAACGTATACTATTTCTGTTGAATAATTCAAGATTGAAACGTGATTCATCTTCATTATTAAACAAATAGAGACTATCTCCTTTATAATGCAAATATTCTTTTAGTTGAACAGATTTTATACTACCACCTCTGCTATTTAAAAGTAGTTTGACTTTTTCATTTTCTAAAACTACTAATTCTTCTTTCGGGGTTGTATTAACCTGTGCCATTAAAGTATCTGATTCTACTTTGCCAAATGGAGTACCGGCACTAAAGAAATCTGTCAATTGACTGCCCTGATCAATCTGAGCACTGCTGCTTGCAGGAGTTGTATCACGATTTAATTCTGAATTTAGTGTTAAATCTGCTCGATCAGCTTCTACTTGAGCTAAAGAATCACGTAAGCGTTGTTGTTCTGCAATTTGCTCCTGACTTGGTCTGTTGTATATAGTGAATCCTATGATTATTGCAGTAATCAATAGTAATCCAATAACTGTATTTTTATCCATTTATTAATTCGGATTATTTTTTCTTAATTCTTTTGTAATTGCTGAGGCTGCCATAAAACTCATAAAAAGAGGATTTGGTGAAATAACTGTACTGCTGTACTCCGGGTGAAATTGTGTTCCCATATACCATCTTAGCTTAGGAACTTCTACAACCTCTACTAATTCTGAATCGGGATTATAACCTGTACATTTCATTCCGGCAGCTTCAAGTTCATCTTTATATTGGTTATTAAATTCATATCTATGACGGTGTCGCTCTTTAATTTTTGACTTACCATACGCTTTATAAGCAAGAGATCCTTTCTTTAAAATACAATCGTATGATCCTAGACGCATTGTAGCACCCATATTCGTTATATTCTTTTGCTCTTCCATTAAGTCAATAACTTTATGTTCAGCCTTTATATCCATTTCTGTGGAATTTGCGCCTTCTAATTGCATTACAGATCTTGCGTACTCAATAACCATACACTGCATTCCAAGGCAAATCCCAAATGTAGGAATATCATTTTCTCGTGCGAACTTTAATGCCTCAAATTTTCCTTCAATACCCCTCTGCCCAAACCCGGGAGCTACAATAATACCATCTGCTTTTCCTAAAAGTTCTTTAACATTATCGGCATTTATCTTCTCTGACTGATAGAGATCAAGTATAAGTTTTCTGTCATTGTAAATAGCAGCCTGTGATAAAGACTCAGTTATCGACTTGTATGCATCGGGAAGTTCTGCATATTTACCAACTAGTTTAATATTTACAGTCTTTTTTGCATCTTTTCGTTTTTTCAAAAATGCATTCCACGCATCCATATTCGCACTTTCATCATAAGGCAGATTCAATTTTCGAAGTAACACTTCATCCATTCCCTGACGTTGCATCATGGTTGGTACTTCGTATATTGTGGATACGTCTACAGATTGCATAACAGCTCCCTGTTCAACATTACAAAATAGTGCTACTTTATCCAGAATATCTTTATTAAGTCTACGTTCAGTTCTTAGAACCAACATATCCGGCTGAATACCCAACGATTGCAATTCTTTAACTGAATGTTGAGTAGGCTTTGTTTTCACCTCGCCTGCTGCAGCAATATAAGGTACATATGTTAAGTGTAAACAAAAGCAGTTTTTGCCAAGCTCCCACTTTAATTGACGAACAGCTTCCAAGTATGGAGTTGACTCAATATCACCAACTGTACCCCCTATTTCTGAAATAACAAAATCAAACTTACTTTTAACACCAAGCGATTTGATATTTCTTTTTATTTCATCTGTAATATGAGGAATAACCTGTACGGTTTTACCAAGAAAGTCTCCTCGACGTTCTTTTAGAATTACATTCTGATAAATTCTACCGGTTGTTATATTATTCTCCTTAGTTGTTTGGATGTTAAGGAATCTTTCATAATGTCCCAAATCTAAATCTGCCTCATGACCATCTACTGTAACAAAACACTCACCATGCTCATATGGGTTTAAAGTGCCAGGATCGACATTTATATATGGGTCAAATTTTTGGATTGTAACCTTGTATCCTCTTGCTTGAAGTAACTTACCTAGTGACGATGCAATAATTCCTTTTCCTAATGAAGAAACGACGCCACCTGTAACAAAAATATATTTTGTGTCAGCCACGATTGTGAAGTTTTATTATGATTTTTTGAAGTTGCAAAGGTACATATTTTTTGGAACAATGAGTAATAAAATGTGTCAATACGAGTTTATAAGGAATTTTACATTGATATAAGTGCCATATCTTCACAACGCATAATTTTACCAGGGAATGCCTGAACAATAGAATAATTATGAGTAGACATAATCACGGCTGTTCCTCTACTTGATATCTCTTGCAAAAGAGCAACAATTTGGCTTCCAGTTTCCGGATCGAGGTTACCGGTTGGTTCATCTGCAAGTATAAGTGCGGGCGAATTAAGTAAAGCTCTTGCAATAACAATACGTTGCTGTTCGCCTCCCGACAATTCATGAGGCATTTTATAAGTCTTGTTTTGCATATCTACTTGTAGTAACACTTCGTTAATCCTATCCTTAATTTCGCGTTTATTTTTCCATCCTGTAGCTCGCAGCACAAACTCCAGATTTTTTTCTACCGTACGATCTATAAGCAGTTGAAAGTCCTGAAACACAATACCTATTTTTCTTCTAAGAAATGGCACAAGTTTACGTTTAATGTTTGATAACTCATAATCAAACACCCTTGCACTACCAGTTTCAATAGGTAATTCTGCATACATGCTTTTCATAAGTGTGCTTTTCCCGGATCCTACCTTTCCAATTATATATAAAAAATCGCCTCTATTAACCGTTAGATTAATATTACGGAGAATGATATTCTCATCTCTATTAAGCTGTACATTTGAAAAATTTACAATCTGTTCCTGAATCATTATATTGATTTGTTTATTTACAAAGATAAAATATTTGTTTTATTAACTTTTAGTTCTGAGTATAATAATTGCCAACAATGTTGCTGCAAAAGAACCGGCGGCATCAGCTATAAAATCTCCCCATTCAGCACCTCTATATACAAAAAAGAACTCTTGAAGAAGCTCAATTACACCTCCATAAGAAATTGGAATTATAAATCCCCAAAAGAGCCATTTGACAATAGAAATTGAGTTTTTGTGAATTCTATAATATTCATACATTATTACTGCAGAAAGCATGAAAAACATACCAAAATGTGCAATTTTGTCCCACGGTATCCCTTCAGGCATCCCAGGCAAAGTGTCAGGTTTAATTAAGCATGTAATAACAAAAATCAGAGAACCCACAACTATAGGTGGTATATAACGTAGTAAATATTTCATAAAAAAAGTCAGATAACTCTTTGATTAGTTACAAAGATAGTATCATTTTATTTAATAGTATAAAAATCCAATTATTCCATAATTCATTTATAAACATATAACAGTAAGATGAGTTCGAATTCAGGAAAAAATTTGTTCCTTTGTGTTAATAATTTGTGGAACAGACTAAAACAACCAACTTACAATAATGAGAAATATAATACTTTCACTGATTGTTGCCTTTACAACATTAACGGCAACTGCTCAAAATCTTACTCCGGAACAAAATAAACGCTATTATGATATTAATAAAAATATAGATATCTTTAATTCAGTCCTTAGAGAAATCGACATGTTTTATGTAGATAGCATTGAGGTAGACAATTTGGTACAAAGTACTATTGAGAATATGCTAACCCGATTGGACCCCTATACCGAATATTATTCAGAAGAGAATATAGGCGATTTACAGTTCATTACAACCGGCGAATATGCAGGAATAGGAGCAATAATATCTTATAAAGATGGAGGTGTTATAATTAATGAACCTTATGAAGGACTACCCGCCGATAAATCAGGTTTAAAAGCTGGAGATAAAATTCTTGAAATTGATGATGAGGATGTTCGTAATGCCACAGTTAGAGAAGTTAGTAATAAACTAAAAGGGACACCCGGTACAGTACTAAATATTTTAATTGAGAGACCGGGTGAAGAGAAAGACAGAGTTGTTTCTGTTGTTAGGGAAAAGATTGAAATGGACCCAATTACCTATTCAGATATAGTAAAAGATGATATCGGCTACTTACATTTTGGAAGTTTCACATCTCAAAGTTCTGATAGATTTGAAACCACTGTAAAAGAGCTTAAAGAAAAAGGAGCAAAATCACTAATTGTGGATTTAAGAGGTAACGGCGGAGGAATTCTTGATGAAGCTGTTGATATCGTAAATCTATTTGTACCAAAAGGGATTGAAATAGTGTCAACTAAAGGCAAAATGGCTCAGTGGGACAGATCTTATCATACACGTGAGATACCTCTTGATGAACAAATACCGATTGTTGTTTTGATTGATACCGGATCGGCTTCAGCTTCAGAAATAGTTGCAGGTGCCTTGCAAGATCTTGATAGAGCAGTAATTATTGGTAACCGCTCCTTTGGTAAAGGATTAGTTCAAACTCCTCGTAATCTCCCTTTTGGAGGAAATATTAAGATAACAACTTCAAAGTACTATATACCAAGTGGACGCGGAATTCAAGCTCTCGACTACTCTCATAGAAATCCGGATGGTAGTGTTGCACGTTTACCTGACTCACTAACTAACCTTTATCATACAAAAAACGGAAGAGAAGTTCGTGATGGAGGTGGAATTACACCCGATATAACCCTACCTCAGGAGCAAGGTGGAACAATTGCATATTACTTGATGACTGATAATATTATTTTCGATTATGTAACTGAATGGGTTCAAAAAAATGAAAATATAGATCCCCCTCATCTTTTTAATCTTTCCGACGAAGACTACAGCATATTTAAAGAATTTGTGAAATCTAAGAATTTTGAATACGACAAAATGAGTGAACAGTCACTTAACCAGCTAAAAAGTATTATGGAATTTGAAGGGTACATGAATGTGGCTTCTGAAGAATTTGCCGCACTTGAAGAAAAACTTCACCCAAACCTTGATAGAGATCTAGAGTTGTTCAAGGATCTAATCAAAGATATGATTGAGACCGAAATAGTACAGCGTTACTATTACAAGAAGGGAGTATTAATACATCAGCTTGCGGGTGATAAGGTTTTTGATAAAGCAATTGAGGTTCTCAACGACTCTGTTATGTACAATTCAATACTTCAACCTGCACTAAATAATGATTCAGTTAAGACTAACAGTTGAACCGAATTGAAACTTAAGATGTTTTTGTATTATAGAATAGCTAACAAGTAGTTTTTAATCTTCATATGTTTCCAACTGAATTTATAATTCGTCTTTTGGCTGCTTCAATTGCAGGTGGAGCACTTGGAATAGAAAGAGAGTCGAGCAATAAGAGTGCTGGATTACGTACCAATATGATTGTATCGGTAGGCGCATCTATCTATATAATGATTTCAGAAATCTTATTGGAAAACAGCACTTCCGGTGACCCAAGTAGGGTTATGGGACAAATTGTTACCGGAATAGGATTTCTTGGAGCAGGTGTAATCTTACATAGAGGTGCAAATGTAAAAGGGTTAACTACTGCAGCCACAATATGGTGTAGTGCTGCATTAGGATGTCTCGCAGGATTTGGTTTATATTGGGAGCTTGCAGCCTCAACCATATTAATAATCTTTATCAATACCGGTTTAAAGAAGGCAGATTTTTGGTTTGTTAAAAACAAAAAAGAGGAGGAGTCAAAAAAAGACAAATTAAAAAACAATAAATATGATAAATAGAAATTAGTAAGATAGACTTCCAACTATAATCCCGGTACAATTATTCTGACCATTACAATATTCACTTAATGTCTTTTTATCAATTACAATCTTATCCAACAAAGTAGATGCATGAATAAATGTGAGTTCCCCAGCCTTTTGAAATGCAAAACCGACGTGTGATACATCTAATCCATCTATGGTAGTGGTGAAAGCAATAATAGACATATGAGGAATAAGCGGAGCCGTAATTGCAATATTCGACTTAGGCAAAAAAGTAAATCCTCCGCGAGCATTAATATCGCTTTCAATTTCAATAATTTCGTGTAAATTTTTATCGCTTAATTTCAACTGCTTATAAGCATCACGGTGGTTAGACATAAAATTAATTGCCTTATTCTCAGTCACACCACCTAAATCTTTCGATATATTTTTCAGAACACCTTTCTTTTCATTATCGTAAAACCAATCAGTCATATAATGAAGACGAGATGAATAACCTTTAACTACTCCTCCTCTGTATCTCAAATTCTTCAATTCCTCAATAAACTTTTTAAAGGTAGGATTTTTAGAACGTACAGTCTGAGTAAGAGCAATCACTGTTTCTACAAATGTAGTACAATCAAACTCTCTTAGATTTACTACCACAGACTCTCTGCCACCAGTTTTAAATGTGTCTCCACCTTCAGTTTCTAATGTATGAGCAACATATGGTTTTTCAAGAAAGAAGAGGGCACTTTTCTCAAGGATCTCATCTACATCATTGATGTTTGTATCTGATATATAAGAAAGATATCTATAAAATATATTTTGGTCCTCAACTGTATAAACTATTTCAGGTTGGATAATGATTTTTTTTGGTTGGGTAATAACATTATTAGTTAGAGAAGTAACTCTTTCCTCAGACATAATAATTTCTGCTGAATTAATATATTCAGCAGAAATTAAAAATGACAGTAGAATTATTAGAGCAGTTTTCATAATTCTGTTTTTAAAGCTTATGAACTATGAAATATAGCGGATTTAATTACATTAAATCCATGTTAGTTACGATAGCTCTTGTATATGAGTAAATAATCCATAATTGTCATAGCTGCCATGGACTCTACTATTGGAACTGCACGTGGTAAGACACATGGATCATGCCTGCCACGAGCTTTTATTATCGTATTTTTACCATCAATATCAACTGTTTTTTGTTCCTTAAGAATAGTAGAAACGGGTTTAAAAGCTACTCGAAAATAAATATCCTCACCGTTTGAAATACCGGCTTGAATACCCCCTGAATTATTGGTACGAGTTCTGATTACACCATTATCATCATAAAAGCTATCATTTACTTCAGAGCCCTTTTTTGAAACATCAAAGCCCAAACCATACTCAAATCCTTTTACTGCATTTATCCCTAACATGGATGATCCTAATGCAGCATGGAGTTTTCCGAAGACTGGTTCTCCTAATCCCACAGGCACACCTTTTACAACAGCTGTAATTGTTCCACCAATAGTATCACCTTTTGAGCGCACCTCTTGTATTAGTTTTATCATCAACTCTGCAATCTCAGGATCGGGGCATCTTACAATATTATCCTCAATTCTCTCGAGATCATACATTCTGTAATCATTCTCCAGAGAAATATGACCCACCTGAGAAGTATAGGCTTTAATATCTATATTTTGCTTCTTTAGGTATAATTTAGCGATTGCCCCACCTACTATTCTGCTGATTGTTTCTCTGGCAGATGATCTACCCCCTCCACGATAATCCCTTATGCCATATTTCTGTTGATAAGTATAATCGGCATGCGAAGGTCTATATGAATCTTTAATATTACTATAGTCAGACGACTGTTGATTCTCGTTTTTAACTATAAAACCAATAGGTGCACCAGTAGACTTACCTTCAAAAACACCTGAAAGTAACTCAACCTTATCTGACTCCTGTCGAGGAGTAGTAACACGTGATTGACCCGGACGTCTTCGATTTAATTCTGACTGAATAAAATCTAAATCCAGTTCAAGTCCGGGGGGACAACCATCTATAACGCCTCCTACTGCGGTACCGTGCGATTCACCAAATGATGTTAATCTATATAATGTTCCAAAAGTATTCATAAGTAATTTTAGCAACTACCACATCCACCGGAGCCACATCCGCAACCGCCAACTGTTGGTTCATTTGAGCCACATCCGCAATTTCCCGAGCTGCATCCACCACCATTTGAGCCACAACCACATCCGGCATCTGAAAACAGAGCAGCAATTTCTTCTTGTGTCGCATCACGCACGTCTATTACTTTTCCGGTAAAATGCATGTTTTCACCTGCCAGAGGATGATTAAAATCCATGGTCACGAAATCATCTCCAATGTTTACTACAGATCCCATTAAACGATTACCTGATGAATCCATCATTGGAACTACGTTACCTTCAAAAAGTATATCACCATCAATTTTACCTTCAACCTCAAATATATTTTTTGGCAACTCAAGGAGCTGAGCTTCATCATACTCACCATATGCGTCATCGGGGGATAGTTTAAAATTGAACTCATCACCGGAATTCATACCTTCGAGTTGTTTCTCAAATGCATCAAGCATACTGTTAGTACCGTATATAAATTCCATGGGCTTCTCAATTGTAGCCTGTTCCATTAACTCCCTCTCATCTCCTTCACCTACATTCAAATCGTAAGTAAGTGTCACATATTTATTTACTGAAATTTTCATTTTAAAAACCTATATTTTATTTATCAAAAATGGTTGTATAAGAACCCTTTTTGTAACGTTTTAAGAGTAATATTGTTTATATATTGCATGCATCTTTAAGATTTGACATAGCCTTTTCAAGAATTTTACGTGATGTACCAACATTAAGACGCATAAATCCTTCACCACCCGGACCAAATGTCGAGCCATCATTTAAAGCTAAGCCTGCTTTATTAACAAATAATTTTACGAGATCTCGATGATTTAGATTTAACTTACGACAATCAAGCCAAATTAAAAATGATGCCTCTGGTAATATTGCTTGAATACCAGGTATATTTTCTTTTAAAAATTTGTCAACATAATCAACATTTCCTTTTATATAAGTCAACATTTGGTCCAACCAATCATCACACTCAGTAAAAGCAACCTTAGTGGCAGTATAGCCAAATAAAGTACCCTCATCCAAACCGCGAGGTTTAATAAAATTAAGATACTTTCCTCTAATCTCTTTATTAGTTATTACAGCAAAAGAGCTAACTATACCTGCAATATTAAAGGTCTTGCTTGGTGCCATTAAAGTAATCGAATTGTTTTCAGCTTCAGAAGAGACAGTTGCAAAAGGTGTATGCTTGAATCCGGGAAGTGTCATATCTGAATGTATTTCGTCAGACACAACAAAAATATCATTTTCGTAGCAAATCTGTGCCAACTCTCTTAACTCCTCTGTCAACCATACTCTGCCCCCGGGATTATGTGGATTGCATAAGATTAGCATCTTACATTCTTTTTCAGCTATGATTTTACGTAAGCCATCGAAATCCATCTTATATTGACCATCTTCGAGTATGAGCTGATTATCAACTACAGTTCTACCTAATGCTTTTGTAACTAAACTAAATGGATGGTAAACGGGAGGCTGAATTATAATATTATCCCCCTTTTCAGAAAACTCTTCTATCGCAAAGCAAAAACCTTTAACAACACCCGGAACAAAATTTATATCCTCTCTTTTAACTTTCCAGTTATGTTTCCTATCAAGCCAGTTAACAATAGAGTTAAAATACTCATCCGACTGTATTGTATAACCAAACAGACCATGTTCAACTCTCTCCATCAATGCCTTTGTAATTGCCGGAGGAGACTTAAAATCCATATCTGCCACCCAAAGTGGAATTAATTTTTCACTACCAAATAATGTTTTGAGATTTTCTATTTTAGAACAATCGCTATTCGATCTGTCAATTATTTCGTCAAAATTAAAATTCATTCAAATAAAAATTTAAAATATATTTTATGTTATTGATAATAAATCTACTTATATACTTCTTATTCTTTTATACTTGCATAATACTTTGTACACGTAGATGTTTTAATAAACTACGGCAAATTATATTAATATAAAAATCAACTAATAGTAAGCACTCTTAAACATTGAGTTATTTCGCGCTTTATTACCACCAAAATCCAACGTTTCAAACACAAGACCTATCATAAACTGGTGTGCACTTATTTTTGTAGTAAGTTCATTAACATCACTGTTATAATAATCCCATAAATAACCTGTTCTAATTGTAATATTTTGAATTGGAAAATCAATTGAGAAGTAGTTACGCATTGCAAGCTGATTATGGAATGATCCAAAATGTACTGTTCCTTTGTTGTTCCCTAAAGTAAATATCTCATAGTAAGAATGTCCATACTCAGGTGAGAAAAACATCCCCGCAAAAGGAGTAGAAAACTGCCACCTGAAAGTAAATAAACGCCAATTATAAATTGCTAAGGCAGCAATATTAGCATTGGCATATGTTTTTAAGGATCCGGGATTATTACTGTTTCTTACATTATATATCCCGCCAAGAGCAAGTTCAGGCCCACCACCCCCATAAAACCTTAAATTACTTCTATTAAAATCATAATTTAGTAGCGGATAAAACCCATTAAGGTTATAAGATAAATTACCCCAATATTCTGAAGCAGAAGAAGTCGGGTTTTTAGTTATACCTGTTTGCAACCTATATTGATTCTGAATAAGCAGTTTATTTTCAAAAAGCGACGACTTTCTAATACGATCATGTAAAAGTGAAATGGCTGTTCCCTCGTATTTCAATGGTGACAAATAACTGTCATACAGATAGGATTTTCCAATACCGATAAGCGTTGATTGATTAACAGAAATAAATGATTTCTCAGTATTTACTTCCTGTGAATGCAGCAAACTTAGAGATAGCAACCATATACATAAAAATATGAGTATCTTATTCATCAGACATTGTTTATAAAAACAAAATTAAATTAATCGAACAGCTTCATCTGACCAGTTATCTCATCCCTCAAATCGGAATTAGATATACTACCATCTGCATTTTCACCATTCTCCTCATCAATCTCTACTTTTGTAGACTGATCCTCCTTTATCTCTTCTGGGAATCTTAATGGCTCAAGCTCTTCAATAGATTCAACTTCGAAGTTAGAAATTCGTTTCCCTTTAGCTTTGTAACCTTTAACCGCAATAAACTCATCTACATCAATCTCTATGGGATCTCTATAATCATCATTACCTCCAAAGATAGCTTTAACTCTCGGATAAACCACATCTGTTAACAGAATCAATTTCGATTCAGGGTTCTCACCAACAAAATTTAGGGGTTTCTCAGAAGCTTCAAAATTAAATCGTTTCAAATATGTATAACCTTGATCAGCATCATAAAGAGCAGCAGACCATATCTTATTCCTATCAAACTTCTCAATTAGAAGTAAATCTGATGGAAAATGATTTGAAATATCAAAATTACAAATATGATAATCACCCCCTTTTGTAACAACTAATATCATATCATCACCCTGAAATTCACCAAGATATTTTCCACCTCCTTCGTAATTTAATCTATACACATCCGGGTCATACCATACTTTTCTACCACCAAGAGTGGACAGTCCCTTTTGCTTCAACTGAATTCGATGAACCTCAGCTTTGGTAAGAATATTACCCATCGCACCTCGTCCTCTTATTTCTATTTCACTGAAATCTTTTTCAAATTGAAGTATTCTTAAACGTGGTTTAGGCTTTAAAATAACTTTAACTGTTTCAGCTTCACCATTGGGATTAGCACTAAAATAAGCAATTCTCGATCCAGCCTTACCTTTAGTTAAATCATATTCTTTATCACGAGTAACCCCTGTAACTGCAAATCTTTTTATGTAATGTGGCGATGTTCTGCCATCTCTATATATTACATTATAGATAGTACGCTTATCGTTTCGTTTAAATACATTAGCATAAAGAATTCCTTTTCCAACAAACTCTTTTTCGCTAACTTTTACAACTTTATACTTACCATCCTTAAAAAAGACAATAATATCATCAATATTTGAGCAGTTGCAAACAAACTCATCCTTTTTCAACCCTGTACCAATAAAACCCTCTTCACGATTTACATATAGTTTTTCATTTGCAACAGCAACTTTAGCTGCTTCAATATTTTCGAAACTTCTTATTTCTGTTCTTCTTGGATAATCCTTTCCATATTTTTCCTTAATCATCAAATACCATGAAATGGTATAATCAACCAAATTATTAAGATGATGATCTATCTCATCAATTTCTTCAAGTAGCCTTGCAATAAGTTCGTTAGATTTATCAACATTAAATTTAAGAATCCTTGCCATCCTGATTTCCATCAGTTTAAGAATATCGTTTCGGTTAATCTCACGAATCAAGTTCGGCTTGAATGGATCAAGACGCTTATCAATATGATTTATAGCCATATCCATATTCTTAGCGTTTTCGAACTCTTTATCTTTATAAATTCGCTCTTCAATAAAGATCTTTTCAAGCGATGAAAAGAGATGTGCTTCCTGTTTTTCACCTTTATCTATTTCAAGCTCGTTGCGCAGAATCTCCTTTGTACGTTCAACCGAAGTTTTTAGAACATGACTAACAGTTAGAAAATGAGGCTTCTCTTCATCAATAACACAACAATTTGGAGAAATACTAATCTCACAGTCGGTAAAAGCATAAAGTGCATCAATTGTTTTATCTGATGAAACTCCCGGAGCTAACTGAACATGAATCTCCACCTCCTGAGCCGTAATATCATCAACTCTTCTAATCTTTATCTTACCCTTTTCATTCGCTTTCAGAATTGAATCTACAACACTTGAGGTGGTTCTGCCATAGGGTACATCTTTAATAACAAGAGTTCTGTTATCTAACTTTGTAATGGTTGAGCGCACTTTAACAGACCCCCCTCTTTCACCATCGTTATATTTTTCTACATCTATATATCCACCTGTCTGGAAATCAGGATACAACGTAAAAGGCTTTTCTTCAAGATATGCAATTGCAGCATCACAAAGCTCGTTGAAATTGTGTGGTAATATTTTCGAAGATAAACCCACTGCTATACCTTCTGCACCTTGTGCAAGGAGCAATGGAAACTTGGCAGGAAGAGTAATCGGCTCTTTATTTCTTCCGTCGTAAGATGGCTTCCACTCAGTTGTTTTGGGATTAAATAGCACCTCAAGTGCAAACTTTGTAAGTCGAGCCTCTATATATCTCGGAGCAGCGGCACTATCACCTGTAAGAATATTCCCCCAGTTTCCTTGACAATCAACCAACAGATCTTTTTGCCCCATCTGAACCAAAGCATCACCAATTGATGCATCGCCATGAGGGTGAAACTGCATAGTGTTTCCTATAATGTTGGCAACTTTGTTATATCTACCATCATCCATTCGTTTCATAGAATGCATAATCCTGCGCTGAACGGGTTTTAAGCCGTCTGAAATATGCGGCACAGCACGTTCAAGTATAACATAGGATGCGTAATCCAGAAACCAGTTCTGATACATTTTAGAAAGGTTGAGAGTAGTATCTTCTCCCAATCGCACCGGAACTCTGGAGCCGGAGCCTACTCCCGAAGAGAAGCTTGTCTCATGCTCACCATCTTGGCTATCTACACCTTTATTATCAATTTCTTCGTCGTTTTTCTGCTTAGATGACATATATCTGTTTAATAAACAGATGCCTCACTACCTTCCCAAAAATGGCAGTGTGCATCGTTTTATAGGATTAATTTATTAAATTCTTATTTTTCTAAAAATGATTTTATACTAGTCGTATATTGCTCTTGTTAAAGCATTAAAAATCGCTCAAAGATATGAAAAATGGGGTAAAATTCAAAATACTTTTCTTTTCAGTAATCTTAATAAGAATTTTATTTATTTTTGTCAGTGTAGTCACTAAATAACAAACAAAATAAGCAACTATGAAAAAATTGTATTTCCTTTTTATTGTACTTTTTATGACTTCCTGCGGTAGCGTTCCCTTCACAGGAAGAAGACAATTACAATTAGTCTCAAATGACGAAGTGATTGCACTAAGCTTGCAACAATATCAGGAATTCATGCGCACTGCACCTATTGAAAGAGGAACCGCAAATGCTCAAATGGTAGAACGTGTTGGAAGAAGATTAGCAAATGCTGTTGAAACATTCTACAAAAGCAACGGTTATGAATCGGAGTTAGCAAACTATTCTTGGGAATTCAAACTTGTAGTAGATAAGAGTGTAAATGCCTTTGCAATGCCCGGAGGAAAAGTGGTTGTAAATACAGGACTACTACCTGTAACTCAAACCGAAGAAGCATTAGCAGTTGTCATAGGACATGAAATTGCACATGTCATTGCACATCACTCCAACGAAAGAATCAGTCAGCAAGTAGCACTTCAGTATGGAGGAGCAATTGCAGGAGGACTGCTTGGAAATTCAGAAACAGCACGACAACTCGGAAGTACAGTATTTGGCATAGGTGCACAATATGGTGTAATGATGCCATATGCTCGCAAGCAGGAGTTAGAATCTGACGAAATTGGAGTAATTATTATGGCAATAGGCGGATATGACCCCCGTGTTGCAATTCCATTTTGGCAAAGAATGGCACAAGCATCTTCCGGATCACAGGTACCCGAGGTTCTAAGCACGCACCCTGCCGACAACAGAAGAATTGAAAGGTTAGAAGAAATAATGCCAACAGCTCTTCAATACTACAAAGGTTCGGGAGTGCAAAACACAACAACCGAACCTATTAAAACTAAAACCTCCGTTCCGGTAGAAACCAAAAAATCCAGAACATCGGAAGAGTGGACTTTCTAACCTCTTAATCGATTAAGAGACTGTACTAATGCCTCATCAGCACCAATCTTTCTAATCGCAAGAATAGTGAAAATAATGCTGATTATAGGCATTATTGCGCCAAATCCAATTTTATTAAAACTCAGGTTCTCCATCGGAAAAACCTTGTAAATTATAAATCCAAAATAAAGATAAAACCCAAGCATTAAGACTGCGTTAAAAACAGACAATCTAATCTGTATCATTCTATTCTTATAGAGAAATATTGTTATCAGTGCCAATATGCTACTGGTTAAACCAATAGCAAACAATCCCCATGTAGAATCGGTCAAATTGCCATTTAGATAAATCCCCATAGCTTCAAGCACAACTACATCTGTGTTGAAGAAGAAAGTAGCTAACGGTGCGGCAACTGATACAAGCATACCGGCAGCAGCTAAAAGCAAATATAACGACTGTATTCGTTGCAGCATAAATTAAAACAGATCTTTATCTTTTGCGGGATTACGGTAATAAGTATCACCCTCTTTCCACTCCTCAATAGCTAAAAGCGAGGGCTTAGGCAGCTTTTCATAAAAACGAGAGATCTCAATTTGTTCATGATTTTCAAAGACCTCTTCCAGGTTATCACTATAAGAAGCGAACTCCTGCAGCTTAGAATCAAGATCCTGCTTCATATCAATACTGATCTGGTTAGCTCTTTTACCAATAACTCTCACCATCTCATATACATTTCCAACAGGTTCCGATAAACTCATAACATCACGTGTTTCGGTGTTGGAACTTGCAGCAATTTTTCTATAATCCATTTCTATTATGTATAT
>DATGMV010000234.1:0-2188 GCA_035307185.1 Fermentimonas sp.
TCCAAATACAAGCTACCCATCGTTTATGGGAGTGAGAAATGATTACACAAGTTCTATGAAACTTTTGAGAAGTAATATCACTCCATATCTATTAGGTGCAGATAAAAATCTCTATTTGATTTCAGGTTCTGCGAATACAGGATATTTCCATATTACCTTTTAATATGAATGGATTATTGATATGAAGAAGACAATTGTTTCTTTAATGGTCGGGGTGTTCATTGGAGCAATTATTTGCTTTTTAGTATTAAAGAATCGCATCCCAAAGGATTTCGCTTTTTTTGAAAAAGTCCCTCAATTTACATTAAACGAAAAAAAATTTATACGGAAGAATATATGCACAATTTTTGCAAATCTTGAAGAACCTGAACGATTCTATATTAATCATGTAAAACTCAATGACAGTGTAGTTGTTGATGTTTCGCTTCTCGGCTCATTACAAGATGGGGCGAATTCAAATCAAACTGTCGTTTCTACTTCTTTTGATCAAACAATACGACTAATATTCAACAGGGATGGTGAATTTATCAGTAAGAACGGTGACAAACCTTAGGCAGTCACCCATAGTAACCACCTATTAAGAAAGAAGAAATTCAAAAGAGAAAATGAAAAAGACAGAAACAAAAATGGGGCTTCATCTTTTCTCTTTTTTAATTCGACTTTGAAAAGGGGTGAATAATCTCTTCTTCAATAGTCTGAGAGAGAGAAAGAAAGCATAATTAGAGAGAGAAGAAGAAAGCAAAAAGAGAAGAAGAAAGCAAAAAGAGAAAATGAAAGAGAATGTTGCTCGTGATAAAAGTTATGCGTTTGCACTAAGGGTAGTGAAGCTGTACAAATATCTTGTTGATACGAAAAAGGAGTATGTGCTGTCAAAGCAGATATTGAGATCAGGTACTTCTATTGGTGCAAATGTTGAGGAAGCGATCGGGAGTCATTCAAAAAAAGAATTTGGCTCAAAAATATCTATTGCATATAAAGAAGCACGAGAAACGCATTAGCATTCGATAAAATATTAACTGACACTTTAAAACAAGTCAGAAAAGGATCTTTTTTGAAGCCCAAAACTAACCACTGGGCTATTGTAAGAAAAGGTTGTTATTTCCGGTTATTCTTATCAGAGTATAAAGACCTGGATTGCCCGAAATTGAAATTTAGAATTCAGATCATCATGTCCGCTGAGCGCACACAACCCCCGCGATAGCGATTAAAAATACGAAATCAGAATATCGAAATACGAAACAAAACCCAAATACATTTGAAAACTGATATCTGGAGTGTGTGGAAAATTGTGAATAGCTCTGGTTTTAGGAAAAACAGAAATCAATCAGAAATACACTGATATTTTTAATTTACCAAGGATCCGGATTGCCGGTTCACTTGGAGTATTATTGCTTGGCTGCGCCTTGACTGGCCGGCTTATGCGCTCAGCGTAAAATAATATTCTTATTATCATCGAGACTTATGTTCAGCTACCCATATGAATAAAAAATACCATATCAGTTGCCATTGTTCCTTCAACAAGAATCATATTATATTACAATAAAGAGAAATAAAATTCTATTATACAATTATTTCAGTTTCCAGGAAAACATAACAGTAACCAGACTTCAAATGCAACTGGATACAATACTGGATTATACATACGATGTTAATTATTCTGTTCAGAAAGGGGAGTGTCTTAAATTAGGCATGTGGTTACCACTTTCTTATTGTATGGAATATGAGGATCATATAAGTGCGAGTAATACGATTCCGTTTGAAATGGAATCTGTTGATATTGACGGTGAAGGTAGAATATATCATACATCTACTTCCGGTTTCAAATACGATTGTTACATAAAAGATCATCTTGGCTCAACCCGTATGGTAGTAAATGATGAAAACGTTGTGACAGAAGCATTCGCGTATCAGCCTTATGGTACTATTATTCCGCTGGAAGATATTGCCGCTACTCCCCAGACACCTGCACGGCAGCAGTTTACGGGGAAGGAGTTTGATACTGAAGGAGGAATAGATGCATACTATTTCGGGGCACGCATGTATGACCCAGAGATTGGGCGATGGGTAAGTGTGGATAAGGAGATGCAATTCATTGATGCATATCTGTATTGTCATACCAATCCGATAATGTATGTTGATACAAATGGTAATTTTGACACTTTCATACATTTTCTTGTGGGTAACTTTG
>DATGMV010000235.1:0-3857 GCA_035307185.1 Fermentimonas sp.
GCTCGTAACTTAGGCGCACGTCTATAAACCTATTAGTTTTTTGCAATCCCTGCACGCTGTCTCGCATGAGTGATTGCAATTGATAGTGCTCAAGAGCTTTTTTGAAATCTTGTGTGCTCACATCAAAGTCGTGCTTAAGCATATATATTTCGGCCAAATGTTCTGGCGATTTTATTTCATTTGCTGTTTGCTCTGCAAGACTGATATAGTGTTCGAATTCAGAAATATTATTGTCTAACAAATTAATTCTGGCAATTGAGATACATGCTTCCAACCAGTGCCATCTGTCGGATATTTGATGCATGAGGTCGTATGCCTGAATATACTCATCTTTCGCTTTTTCATATTTTTGCTCTCTTTCATAAAGCTTGCCTAAATGAATAAGGCATAGTCCAATTCCCATGTCCGATTTGGCTATTCGATTATGCTCCAATGATTTATTATAATAGGCATGTGCTGAGTCTAACTGTCCCCGCTCTTCAAAAATTGCTCCAATATTGGCATAGTTAATGGCCTGACCTATATTGCTTTTCAGCTTCAGCTCATCTTCCAACGCCATTCTGAAATATTTTTCAGCATGGTCATAATATCCAAGTGTCAGGCTCACGTTTCCGATTCCATTTAGAGAAACAACTCTGTTTTTCATTCCAACTCCCGGCACATGTGCCTGTGAATATGCTTCAGCATAATCCAATGCTTGATAATGATAATTTGATGCTTCGCCATGCGAGCCGATCCGTCGGAAGTCTGTTCCCAGATTATTGTATGCCTGCACTATTTCGATGGTATCATTGAGCTTCATAGCAAGTGCCAACTCTTCCTGATGATTATTTATTGCTTCGGTGAAACGCGAGTTTTCACGCATAAATACACCTAACTGCTTATAAACCAGCATTACAGCAAAATCGTTCTCCTCATCAATATATTGTTTCAGCAAAAGTTTCAGAGAATCTTCACTGTATCTGTTTCTGTATAAAACGGCGGAAATCTCTTTTCGATTTGCTTCCGCTTGCTGCAACTGTTTTTGAGCATCTGAGCAATCGCAGAAAAAACCAATTATCAGCAACACAACAAGTATAGCAAGTGAGGTTGGTGCTTTATATCTATTAATCCTAATTTTCATAGCAAACAAACAGGTATTTGGTCTTGTTTTTTCTCTGTATTGAAATATTTTAGGGAGTAGTAAACCAGGTAAATAGTTTTACCTCCTTTTCTCAAAGATATTGTTTACTTGCGCGTTTATTCTATTCATGAACAGATTATTACTTTTTCATTTAAAATTCCATCCATATATTACATTTGTAAATTCAATTAGTAAATGCAACTTTGACGGCAGGATAGTATAGATTATTTTTTCAGAGCCAGGGAGGAAAGACTCCCCCCCCCTTTTTGCTCCGATGGAAAAAATGACTATAATTGTTCTCCGCCTAAAGTTCACATTTATGAGTCATTTAACCAGGGAACAAAGATATACTATTGCATCGATATTGCAAAACGGCTATAATCAAAAAGAAATAGCCCTTGTTATTAAAAAAGATAAATCAGTTGTCAGTCGGGAGATCCGGCGCAATGCAGATGCCCGATCCGGCGTTTACAGAGATGATTTAGCCCATCGTAAATACCTGAAGCGTCAGGAGTATAAAGCTAAACCCAGAACCTTCACACCTGAAGTAGAGGAATATGTCAGAGATAGATTGCGTCTAAAACACAGTCCTGAACAAATTGCAGGTGTTGCCAAAAAGAACGGGGATAAATGTGTGTCACACGAGCGAATCTATCAGTTTATTTGGCAAGATAAGCGAAAAAAAGGAACGCTGTATCTTGATCTTAGAAACAGAGGACGTCGCTATAAAAAGCGAAGTGTGATTTACGATAAACGGGGTATAATCCCCAATCGCACAGACATCTCTCAAAGACCGCCTGAAGTTGAACTGCGCGAACGCTTTGGTGATTTAGAAATTGACCTGATTATAGGTAAAAATCACAAAGGCGCTATCTTAACCATCAATGACAGAGCTACCGGATTCGGAAAACTTCGTAAATTAGATGGAAAAGATGCTCAGCAACTTGCAACGGCTACCATTGATTGTTTGATGGAATGGAAACCTTTCCTTAAAACAATCACATCTGACAACGGGAAAGAGTTTGCCGCTCATGAATTGGTAGCCAAACATTTAAATATCGATTTCTTCTTTGCTAAACCATATGCAAGCTGGCAAAGAGGTTCGAACGAAAATTTTAATCGCCTCGTCAGGCAATATATACCGAAAAAAGTTGATTTTGATTGTATTCCTACAGATTATATTAATTTTGTGGAATATCAACTCAATAATCGACCCAGAAAAAGATTCAAATACGAATCGCCAATGTTTATGTTTAATCAATTATTTTTCATTTTTCTATTTTTTTAATTGAACTCTTAATCTGTTCCCCTCTGACAGCCTGCCATCGTGGGCTACACTGTTTCCGTATCGATCCTCAACAGGAGGTAATGGATTTGGAATTTTGAGCTTTCGACGAACATAATATGCTCGAACTGCATCAGCGACTTTTGCGCCGCTGAAGAGTTCAACCTCTGTTCTATTTACAATGACTTTCATATGGCTAATACTCTATTTCACCCTCTCTTGTAGTTTTTATAAGTCGCCAGTTTTTGCTTTTAGCAATATCCACCGCTTCTTGCGGCACCTCATTCAAATCTTCTTCGGTGTCATAACTCACTTCTGCTACAGCACCTCCGGGTTTTTCAACGTGTTGTACTGCTTTGAAAAGTTCAATCATCGATTTTGCACTGATTTCATTATCTTGACAAATAATTCTTCTTAATTGATTGAATTTCTTTGCTTTAATCGTTTTGATTTTATTACTATCAATCCAAAGTTCTTTTAGCTCTGCATTATTACTCAAATCCAATTCTGTCAACTCATTATTTGCTATTTGCAAATCGGTTAACTGAACATTCTTTGTTAAGTCTATGGATGTAAGTTTATTACTAGTTGCTTGTAACTCCTTTAGGTTTGGGCATTTTGAAATATCCGAATTGGTTATTTTCTTCACATTCAAGTTAATATAGCTTACATCACCATAAATGGTGAAGGTATTGGCATCTAAGATTCCTTTAAATTCTGTTAGCTCATCGGGATAAATCAGTTCCCCTTCATCCTGAACTTTATCATTATTCAAATCAACCCAAATGGCTGCGGTATCATTGGCGCTCCGCTCAAAATAAAACGAAAATAGTGTGCCAACCTCTACTTCTGTTGTAATGGTGATTTGTGGGTTTTTAGATTTCTCAGATGAAGTGCCACCTCTTCAAGACATTACCAACACTGAAAGAATAGCCACTATTATGTAATACCTAGTTATACTCTTCTTTTTCATAAAAGTAAATTTATATTATTTATCAAATCTATTCGGACCTGGCTCACTATCTTTGATAGCCAATAGAATAAACCATATAGATCCAATAAGTGGAATCATATTTACCAGAATCCATCCTCCACCTTTGCCAATATCGTGCATACGGCGTACTCCAACTGCAATTGAAGGTATCAATAAAGCTAAAGCGAATAATCCCTGAATAATCATAAATAACATCCTAAGCAGTTTTACTCCACCCAGGATATTTATAAACATAGATAATACTACACTAACAATAATGTAAACAAGGATATACTTCCAAAACTCTGTTTTATTAGCTCTGCCCGTAAATTGTGCATACTTGTTAGTTACAATCTCTTTGAAATTTTCAATAATCGAATTTGTGTTCATAATTTTTGTTTTTTAAATTAGTAAATAGTTCAATTTTAAAACTTAGTGGATGCTCCGCCGCCTCCACTTTTTCCTCCTCCCCACGA
>DATGMV010000236.1:0-2156 GCA_035307185.1 Fermentimonas sp.
AGAAAATAGAAAAAGGCAGAAAATAAGGAAACTATCTTCTGCCTTTATTAAATCCATCACCCAAATCTACTCAATCATTGTAGAATATGAAATAGTGATTTTAATTACTATATATACTAAAACTTATAAACCCAAGATTCAAATGCTTTGAGCCAGTCGTTTAGGAACTGACGAGTGTCAGGATTTGAAATTTCGCCTTTATCGTTAAAAAGAGTCATTGTGTTGCCAATGTATGCTTCGGGTTGTTGCATCATATAAACATCAACAAAAACCATTGGCTGACGTAGAACATGGTTTGCAGCTTCTCCGCCAAGTGGACTAATTGAACTACTTACTACAGCTCCCGGTTTCCCTCCCCAGTTGTTTTGTCCGTATGGTCTTGAACCAACATCAATTGCATTTTTTAATACCCCTGAAATTGATCTGTTGTATTCAGGTGTGAAGAAGAGATATCCATCTGCTTCTTTGATTTTCTTACGGAATTCAACCCATTCTGCAGGTGGGTTAGCATTGTCAAGGTCTTCATTGTAATGTGCAAGTTGACCAATTTCAACAATTTCCATATCAAGTGTATCGGGTTGCATTTTTATTGCATCAAGTGCAAGTTTTCTATTAAAGGACCCTTCACGTAAGCTACCCACTAAGATTGCAATTTTTTTCTTACTCATATTGTATAATTTTATAAATGTTAATGTTGTGTTGTTTGTTACTTAATGATATAACGCTTCTAATACCTCTGAAATTGAATAGAATAGTATATCATTATGTCCTATATTAACGTTTTAGTGTCTCTTTTGTTTATTGTAAAAATTTATGTGCTATTTATTATTCAAACCCTAACAACAGTCTCTAATTTTTTATACTGTTTATAGCTGTTCTGTTTATACTTAGGATACTTCGATAATCTTGTGGTCGGACCTTGTTCAATTAATAGTTGAACCTCCTCCAGTAGCACCTCATTAAAATATGAGGTGGATATGAGGATGTACTGATGAAACTCCGGACGATACATCCTGATACAGGTTTATCTTGTTCTGAAATAGTTTGGCTAAGCGACCTTGATGTATATAGTAAATTACATTCCAATAAAACTTTACTTTTTTCTACTTACGACTGTAAATATTTTTTATTGTGTTGCATGGAATTGTAACGATTGTTGAGAGGTCATTTACGTTATATCGGACAAATTATTTTTAAATAATACTTTAGTTTGTCGTTATTGTTAGATTAAAAATAAAATCCATAAGCGTGTACATTAGGTTATGACATCTTAAAGGTGGTACTGATGGAGCCGAAATGCGAGATATTTTACTGTTTTCTAACTATCAATAATTGTTTTTTACTTTGATATTGTATAGTGATCATAAACATTTGGTGTCCAATATTAATTTAGAATTATTTACTATAAAATTATGAATAACAAAAAATACTTACGATTACATTCTACAGTTTCTATTAAATATAGAATATTTTTTTTCTTATTTATACTTTTAATCTCTCAAACTCATGCACAGGGTTTCTCACTAAGTATAATTCCTACAGTAAAAGATCTTGTTAGTAGTAAAAGCCTAACAGAAAACAGTGTTGTTAGAGTACTTGGGTATTATGAAGTAGGTGATGGCGGCAGCGCTGAGTATATTATTAAAGAAAACTCCACAAGTACAGATTCACAAAATGATTATTACATAGAACTCAAAGGTGGAATGAAAGCTTATTTACTGGAGCCGAGTTTTATTAATTATAAAATGTTCGGAGCCAAGGGAAATGGCGTTAGTAATGATGCTGTTGAGATTGCAAAAGCTCACGAGTATGCTAATGCCAAAAACCTCCCTGTCGTAAATACAAAAGGTGAGTTTTGGTTGAAAGAGGTACATAAGATTTATATCGAAACAGATGTCAACTGGGGAAACACTATTTTTTACATAGATGAAAAGTACAATACTAAACAAGATCCTCGTTTTGAAGTGAGGTCAAAAAATAGTCCGCAAGAGATCAAGTTTTCTGAAGACGAGAAAAAGGAGTTACTATCTTCTCTTAATTCTGGCGTAACTACTATCCCAATGTTAGAGCCATTTAAAAATCATTTACTAATCATGCAGGATCGAGAAGATAGAGTGGGGTATCGATATGGTGCACGCTATAATAGTAGCTCATGG
>DATGMV010000237.1:0-3575 GCA_035307185.1 Fermentimonas sp.
GACCTGGATGGTGGTAATCTTGGAGCTAATGGTATTGTTGGTGGTGGTATGGGAATGGCTATTGGCGCAGCTCTTACTCAGAAAATAAAAAATACAGGCAAGATTGTTGTTTGTTTTTTTGGTGATGGTGCGTGTAATGAAGGTACATTTCATGAAACACTGAATCTGGCATCCATTTGGAAACTACCAGTAATTTTTTATTCAATTAATAACATGTATGGTATTAGTACACCAATAAATAGTGTTATTAATATAGATTATAATTATAAACGTGCCGCCTCTTACGGAATACCCGGACATTTCATTGAAGATGGAAACGACTTGATGTCTGTTTATGATAAGTTTGATGAGCTTGTTAAATATGTGCGCGAAGGTAATGGCCCGGTATTAGTTGAATCAATTACATATCGATATCTCGGTCACTCAACTTCAGACCCGGGTAAATATCGTACAAAAGATGAGGTTGATGAGTGGAAGAAGAAAGATCCGATTCCCCGCTTTGAAAAGTATATGTTAGACAATAAGCTTGCAACTAAGAAAGAGATTGAAGCTGTTGAAAAAGCATCAGAGGATGCAGTTGAAGAATCGGTTAAGTTTGCATTAAGTAGTCCCGAGCCAACTTTAGAGTCGGCTTTTGAAGATATTTTTGCACCCTGATACTACAATGAATTTAATTAGAATTAAAAAACAGCTCAGTAAAATATAAATGGAAAAAGAAACAAAATTAATGTCTGTGCGCGATGCAATTATAATGGCAATGTCTGAAGAGATGCGTCGCGATGAGAATGTATTCCTGATGGGAGAAGACGTCGGGATTTTTGGAGGCGATTTCGGTACTTCAGTTGGAATGCTTGAGGAATTCGGTAAGGAAAGAGTACGTGATACACCTATCTCGGAGAATGCTATTTCCGGTGCAGCTATTGGTGCTGCAATGACCGGATTAAGACCTGTTGTTGATGTTACATTTATGGATTTCATCGTATACATGATGGATAATATTGTTAATCAGGCTGCCAAAACAAGATATATGTTTGGTGGTAAAGGTCAGATACCTGTTGTCTTTCGCGCTGCTGCCGGTGGTGGAGTTGGTTCAGCAGCTCAGCATTCACAATCGCTTGAAGCCTGGTTTACTCATATACCCGGTCTGAAAGTTATAGCTCCCGGTACACCTGCCGATGTAAAGGGTTTGCTAAAAGCAGCAATTCGTGATAATAACCCAATTATATTTCTTGAGTATAAAGCTCAATATAATATGAAAGGTGAGGTGCCCCTCGATCCTGATTACGTGCTTCCTATTGGAAAAGCAGATATTAAAAGAGAAGGAAAAGATGTTACAGTTGTAACATACGGACGAATGCTCGAAAGAGTAATGCAAGCAGCCAAAGAGGTTCATGAAGCTGAAGGAGTGGACGTTGAAGTGGTTGATTTGATGACTCTAACGCCATTGGATAAGGATACTGTTATTCAGTCTGTAAAGAAAACAGGTAAAGTTCTTTTGGTTAACGATGCACATAAAACAAGTGGATATATTGGTGAAGTTGCTGCAATGATAGCCGAAAGCGATGCATTTGATTATCTCGATGGTCGGATTCTAAGGCTTGCTGGTGAAGATGTACCTATCCCTTACAACCAAACTTTGGAAACAGCAATGATTCCAAGTGTAGAACGTATAAGGAAGTATATCCTCAGATTAGTCAATAACCGATAAAAACTGAGTGAATGGAAAATAAAAAGTTGAGAGCAACACCAGCTGCAAGAGCTCTGGCAAAACGTCTTGGTGTGGATTTGTTAAGTGTTACCGGTACCGGTTACAAAAGTCGAATCCATAAAGATGATGTTGCCGGTTTCAATTATGAAGATAAAACTCATGTTTCTCCTCTTGCTCAGCGTATTGCCGACATACATAATATTGACCTGAAAGGGATTATTGGAACGGGTTATCGAAAAAAGATAATGAAGGACGATGTTCTTCAACTTATCGATGATGCTGATATCAAATCGCGTTTTATGTTGGATGATTACGGTTACCAAATGGTATCTACATCTCCAAAAGCAGGAAAAACTACTCAGGCGAAACCTGCTGCACCTGCAGCTAAAGGGCAATTAGTTGATAAGCCAACATTTGAAGGTGAATCAGAAACAGTGCCTATGACGCAGATGCGTAAAATCATATCAAAGCGCATGTCTGAAAGTTTCTTTGGTGCACCAACTTTTATACAAACCTGGGAAATTGATATGACGGAACTGCTTGCGCTTCGTAAGAGGTTAATTGATCCTATTATGGAGAAGACCGGGAAGAAGCTTACAGTTACCGACTTGATATCAATGGCTGTAATAAAGACTTTGATGAAACATAAGTATATTAACTCTAGTCTTAATAAGGATGCTACTGAGATAACATTTCACAATTACGTGAATTTAGGTATTGCAGTAGGTTTAGATGAAGGACTACTTGTACCGGTGGTAAAAGGTGCTGATAAGATGTCTCTTAGCGAATTTGTCGTTGCTGTTAAGGATTTGACTGAACGTACTTTCTCTAAGAAGTTACTTCCAGATGAACAAGCAGGTAGTACATTCTCTATAAGCAATCTTGGTATGTATGGAGTAGATGAATTTACTGCTATAATTAATCAGTCGAACTTTGCAATTCTTAGCGTTTCATCTACACAACAAAGAGCAGTTCCACGCAATGGGGAGATTGTTATTCGTCCTATAATGAAGGTTAGTCTTACTGCAGATCACAGAGTGATTGATGGACTGACTGGAGCCAAATTTATGACTGATTTGAAAGCAGCTTTAGAGGATCCCTTAACCCTGTTTATTTAAAGAGCAGAGTATGGATATAATGTGATTAATATGAAAATAGAAAATAAAAGATAAAATATGGCTTTTGAAGTAATCATGCCCAAAGCAGGTATCGACATGACCGAGGGGCAAATTGTAAAATGGTTAAAGAAAGAGGGTGATCCGGTTCAAGAGGGTGAGATTATCCTCGAAATTATGACCGATAAAACCACTATGGAGATTGAAGCTGAAGCTTCTGGTATTCTACTTAAAATAGTTCATCAGGATGATGAAACGGTACCAGTCACAACCGTTATTGGTTATATCGGTAATGAAAATGAATCGGTAGACACACTTATGCCCGAAGAATTTGAAGATACCGGTGAAGAAGAGAGCGAAGAGGATAAGAGAATGATTCGTATGGAAGATAGCTACAATGTAGCAGTAATTGGTGGAGGACCTGCCGGTTATGTTGCTGCAATTAGAGCAGCGCAGCTTGGAGCAAAAGTAGCTATAGTAGAAAAAGGAATCTTTGGAGGTATTTGTCTAAACGTAGGTTGTATTCCATCAAAAGCATATTTGAAAAATGTTGAGATCGTAGAGCATATCAAGAATGCGGCATCGAGGGGTATTATTATCGAAAATCCCAAGATAAAGATTGATATGGAAAAAGTGGTAGAGTTTAAAAACGGAGTCGTAAAAAAACTTACCAGTGGCGTTGAGGCTCTATTGAAATCAAACGGAGTTGATATTTATAAAGGATTTGGTAAAATCAATAAGAATAAAGACGT
>DATGMV010000238.1:0-4173 GCA_035307185.1 Fermentimonas sp.
CACCATCACTAATAAGAAAAGAGAGTGACAGGAAAATGGAAAAGATGGGTGTGAAGGTGATTGGTTTCTTTAATCGACTTGGACTGATGAAGTCTTTGAAGCCTATGTCAACTGATGCTCTTGCTAAGAAAATGCTGGATGCAGTGAAAATTTAAAAACAGGTTGTTATGTTTATTTTATGCAACTATTGCAAAGTTTATATGCTCCATTCAAAACACCATTTCTTTATCTATCCGTTCTTTCAGCGTTATACCCTTTAGCTGCTTAAACGCCATTTTCGCAACGTAACCATAGAAGGTTCGTTTTCAGACTCAGGTAAACCGGTAATGTTGATTGGCAATCATATAGGATGGTGGGACGGTTTTTGGGGAATGTTTTTAAAACTTAAAGTTGTGAAGCGTAAGTTTCATTTCATGATGCAGGAAGATCAATTACTGCGTTATCGTTTCTTTAATTATACCGGAGGTTTCTCTATAAAAAGAAATAGTCGAGAGGTTATAGAGTCGTTGCAATACGCTGCATCGCTACTGCTCGATCCTGCAAATATGGTACTCATTTATCCTCAGGGTAAATTACAGTCGCTCTACTGCAATAAATTTCATTTCGAAAAGGGATTAGAACATATTCTAAAGGGTAGGGAAGGGGAGGTGCAACTATTGATGTCGGTAAATATGATAGATTATCTGGCACACCCTAAGCCATCTTTGTATATCTATTTGCGAGATTATAACGGAAACTTTTGCTGTGAATCTTTAGAGGAGGCATATAACCTTTTTTACTCTGATTGTCTTGCAATTCAAACTAAACTAACCGAATGATACACCTCGTTGGCAATATAATACTTGCATTTGCTCTGTTGCAACTGATTGTTGCCCTTGTCAATCTTCTGTTTAAAGAACGTTTGCCGTTAACTGATGTTTCAGAAGAAATGCCCTCGTTGTCGCTTCTGATTCCTGCACGTGATGAGGAAAATAATATAGGATACTTGCTTGGTGATCTTATAAGTATATCTGATAGGATTAAGGAGGTTATAGTTTGTGACGATAAATCGACCGATGATACTTCTTTAATAGTAAAACAGTATGCAGCACGAGATACTCGTATAAAGTTAATTTCGGGTAAAGAGTTGCCAGATGACTGGAATGGTAAGAATTACGCATGTTATCAGCTGTCGCTGGAAGCAAAAGGCGATTACCTCCTTTTTCTGGATGCTGATGTACGGGTTAGTGAGGGGGTTATAGATAGGACTGTTAAATATATGGAGAGATATAGATGTAGTATGATGAGCATCTTCCCTACACAGGTGATGAAGACGCCTGGTGAAAAGATTACAGTGCCAAATATGCAAATTATATTGCTTACTCTGCTGCCTTTGCCACTGGTACGTTTAGCGTGGTTTCCATCTCTTTCTGCTGCAAACGGACAGTTTATGATGTTTAGGAGTGATACATATAGAGAGTTTGAACCTCATAGTATTTTCCGTAAGAGCCGTGCCGAAGATATTGAGATATCAGGATATTTGAAAAAACAACACAAGAGAGTAAGCTGTCTAACAGGTGTAGAGGGCATACGCTGCCGAATGTACCATAACAAAAAGGATGCAATAGAAGGATTCTCTAAGAATGTTATATATTTTTTCGGTAACTCTCTTCCTGCGGCTATTATCTATTGGTTGGTTACAACTTTAGGTTTTATAGTTTTTCTTGCCGACGGAAGAACAGAGGCTCTTTTGATATGGCTTGCAGCTACCCTGCTTGCTCGTATATTTGTTTCGATTACTGCTGTGATGAAAGTATCTGACAATATATTGCTGTTTGTGCCGCAACAACTGATGCTTGGAAAATTTATTATACGCTCGATACTTAACAGTAGAAAAAAAACGTTTCGCTGGAAAGGGCGAACAATTTAAATATCACTTGTATAGACATCAAGTAAATTATAAAACGAAAATGGCCAAAAAACTTTTATTATTTATACTTATACTTCTAAGTTGCTTGTTAGCATTAGCTCAGGAAAAAGAAACAATATACAGGTCGTATATTTATAATGACATGGCAACCTGGAAAAAGACAATAGATGCTATGCATGCAGAGCCAAACAAAAACAACGAACGTGAGCTTGAACTGCTCAACTACGAGTATGGATATATTGGATGGAGCATAGGCAGCAAACAGAAGGGCGAGGCAAGGATTTATCTTGAGAGAGGTTTAGAAAGGCTTGGTAGATTAAGAAAGGATAACTATAGAGTTGCTGTTTTAGATGCATATGAGTCGGCATTCCTAGGCTTTCAGATAGGGCTTGCCAATTTAAAAGCACCCAGGCTAGGTCCGCGCAGTCTTGATTTTGCAAAGAAATCTGTTGAGCAAGACGATAATAACGCCTTAGGATATATTCAACTGGGCAATATCGATTTCTTTATGCCTCCTCTCTTTGGAGGATCGAAAGATAGAGCCATTGAAAATTACCTTTTAGCTGAGCAGCTCATGGAAGCAGATGGAAAGGGCGACTGGAATTATCTGGCTTTACTTGTACAGTTGGCAGAGGCTTTTGAGGTGACAGGTAAAATTGATAAAGCAGGCGCTTTTTATGTAAAAGCACTATCTAGCGAACCTAACTTCAGTTGGGTTAAGGATGAGCTATACCCCGCATTCACTAAAAAACACAAAACAAAATGAAGAAAAAAGTAATTATTACCGGAACCGGATTAGGAGGCCTTTCGAGTGGACTTTTATTGCAAAGCAAAGGCTTTGATGTGCATTTTATTGAGAAAAACAACCAACCGGGTGGAAGGCTCAACAGACTCGAAAAAGATGGTTTTATTTTTGATACAGGACCAAGTTTTTTTAGCATGTCGTATGTCTTCACCGACTTTATGAAGCTGTGCGGAGTGGAGATGCCATTTCGATTTATAGAGTTAGACCCTCTTTACTCGGTGCACTTTGCAGGTGGTAGAAGTTATCGTCTTCATAAAGACATAAAAAAACTGGCAGAGTCGTTTAAGGATATTGAGCCCGATTTTGAGGCAAAAATGGAGAAATATCTGGAAAAGTCGGGTGCTCTTTTTCATGATACTTTTGATATCGTTATTCGTAATAACTTCGACAGCTATCTTGATTATTTTGTGACCTTGATGAAGGTGAATCCTGTGCATATTCCGGTACTTATGAGAACCTTTTGGCAACATATAAAGGAGTACTTCAACTCGCAGGATGCACGTCAGATTATCTCATTGGTGGCTTTTTTTCTTGGTCGTACTCCTTTTGATACTATGGGTATTTACAGCCTGCTCTCATACACTGAATTTAGGCACGACGGTTATCATAATGTTGAAGGAGGAATGTATCGTATTGTGGAGGGGATGGTAGATGCGCTAAAGCAACGTGGTGCAACTTTTATCTATAATACAGAGATTACCTCGGCGGAGCATGAAGGAGAGCATGTAACGCATCTAAAAGACAGTAAGGGCAACCGCTACGAAGCGGATATTTTTCTAATCAATGCCGATGCGGCACTATTTAGGGGAAGGGTGCTTCACCGCAAGAAATTCTCTGACAACAAACTTCGTAAGATGGAGTGGACAATGGGATATCTCACTGCTTACGTAGGTATTAATCGCAAATTGCCCGACCTTGACATGCACAACTATTTTCTGGGTAATAACTTTGAGGAGTATGGTCACAATGTTTTAAGGAATCCCGATTCGCTGCAAAAGCCTTATTATTATGTTAATGTTGTTTCGAAGCATAACCCCGACTGCGCCCCTAAGGATAGTGAGAGCCTATTCTTTGTGTGTCCCGTACCAAGCCTGTTGTATAAGACAGACTGGAGCGACCGTGAAGATATTGTAGATAGTATTCTAAATGATTTTTCAAACAGAATAGGCATTGATATTATACCACACATTGTAACTAAAACAATATACACACCTAAGGAGTGGGAAAAACAGTTTAATCTTTATATGGGAAGCGGCTTGGGTCTGTCGCATAAGTTAGGGCAGATAGGAGGTCTTCGTCCGAAGAACTATGACGAAGAATTTAAAAACCTTTACTATGTTGGTGCATCAACCACTCCGGGGGCGGGACTTCCGATGGCAGTGATTAGCGCAGAGATGGTTTGCAAAAGAATAATTGAGAAGTGGGGTGAACGTTTGAGTGAGCTTTAAGATGAATTTTT
>DATGMV010000239.1:0-6069 GCA_035307185.1 Fermentimonas sp.
TATGTACGCATGCCGTTAGAAATTCCGGCACGTGTTACGGCACGTATAGCTGCATTCATCCCCGGTGCATCTCCACCTGAGGTGAGGATACCTATACTCTTTATGTTTGAGTCCATATTTACTCTAATACCTTGATTTTAATTGAGTCGCAAAGATACTTATATTTTAATAATAGTACAAAAAAAGCTGCTTTAAAAAGCAGCTTTTGAAATGTTCATTTTAGGTTTGAGTTTTGAAATGTTTTCCGCAACAGCTTGCATCTGCCACGTAGGTGTTGAAGTTGCACCACAGACTCCTATGCTAATGTCATCTCTAAGAATTGCAGGGTCAATATCATCAGGTGAATGAATAAGGTAAGAATTTGGGTTTTTCTTTTTACACTCACTAAAGAGTACTTTCCCGTTAGAACTCTTCTCTCCTGCAATAAATATTATCAAATCGTGCTTTTTAGCAAATTCCTGAATATTTGGTACACGATTAGAAACCTGGCGGCAGATAGAATCAAAAAATTCAAGCTTAGCACCATTTTGCATTCGTGCCCTAATAATTTCTCCAACTTCGAAGAAGCCTTCAAGAGATTTTGTGGTTTGTGAGAATAGATTTATATCTCTTGTGAAATCAAGTTTTTCAATATCATCTTTACTCTCAATAATAATAGCCGATTCTTCTGTTTGTCCAATCAGACCATTCACTTCGGCATGCCCCTTCTTTCCATATATTACAATTTGGGTATCATCGCTTTCTCTACGCACATACTTTTTATTTATTTTCTTTTGTAAACCTAAAACTACCGGGCACGAAGCATCAATGAGTTCAATGTTATTTTGTTTCGCTATCTCGTATGTGCTTGGAGGTTCTCCATGTGCACGTAGTAAAACGCGTACATTCTTTAATTTTTTAAATTGCTCATGGTTAATTGTTATAAGTCCCATTTTCTCAAGTCGTTCCACTTCAACATTGTTATGCACAATATCTCCGAGGCAATATAGTGAGCCGTTTTTTTGTAGCTCTTCTTCTGCTTTGTTAATAGCCTTTACAACCCCAAAACAGAATCCCGACTCTTTGTCTATTTCAATTTTGTTCATTTTTTTGCTGTGATTTTATTAAACATATTCAATGCCCATTTAAGCTGTTCTTCTATACCTATTTCAGAATTATCCAGTTCAATGGCATCATCCGCTTTTATTAGCGGACTTTCTGTACGGGTAGTGTCTCTAAGATCCCTTTCTTTTACATTCTCCAAAACCTCTTCGTAAACGGCTTCGTCTCCCCTTGCTATCATTTCGTCAAACCTACGTTTTGCGCGAATTGCAGGAGAGGTTGTGAGGAATAATTTCATTTCAGCGTCAGGGAAAACTACTGTACCAATATCTCGACCGTCCATAACAACACCTTTGTCTTTTCCCATCTCCTGCTGTTGTCTAACGAGCTCCCTTCTCACAAAGCCAAGAGTGCTTACCCTGCTGGCTCCGTTTGCTACTTCCAGCGACCTAATCTCTTTCTCTACATTTTCATCATTTAGGAAAGTATCCTGACCACCGTTTATGTTGGGCTTAAATCTTATTTTTATATCTGAGATCTGTTTTTTTAAAGACTCCTCGTCTATATTATCTTTGGTAATCCAATTTCTTTTTATAGCGAAAAGCGCTACTGCACGATACATAGCACCACTGTCAATATATGTATAACCTAACTCCTTTGCCAATCCTTTGGCTATTGTACTTTTTCCGCTGGACGAGAATCCGTCTACAGCAATATTAATTTTTTTCTTTTGCATAAACATTATACGTCAACTGCATAAACAAAGCACAAACAACAAATGTTCGTTACTCTTCCTTAAAATTGGGGTACATGTAATCTGTAGCCGGTATAAAAGTCTCCTTAATACATTGTGGGGATACCCATCTAAGTAAATTGAAAATAGAACCTGCTTTATCATTAGTGCCCGAACCTCTGCCTCCTCCAAATGGTTGTTGATCAACTACTGCTCCGGTTGGTTTATCATTAATATAAAAGTTACCTGCTGTATGAGTAAGCCTTTTTGTTAATTTTTCAATTGTGCTTCTGTTTTTAGAAAAAATCGCACCTGTTAGTGCATAATCTGTAGTCTTATCAAGAATTTTAAGAGTCTCTTCCATATCATCGGGACTATAAAGAAATACTGTAAGTATTGGCCCGAACAACTCTTCCTTCATAGTTGTGTAGTTTGGGTCTTTTGTGAGAATTACTGTAGGTTCAATAAAATAACCTGTAGATTTATCGTAACCACCACCAATTACCACTTCTGCAACTGAAGATGATCTTGAATTATCAATTGCTTTTGCAAGCTTTTCAAACGACTCTTCATCAATAACCGCATTTACAAAATTACTAAAATCCTCAACAACTCCCATTTTAATATCGGATAAATCCTTTTTTACAAAGTTTAGTACATCATCCCAAAGGTTTGTAGGAATATAGGCTCTTGAAGCTGCAGAGCATTTTTGACCTTGATATTCAAATGCCCCACGAGTTATTGCAGTCGCTATTTGTTTAGCATCTGCAGTTTCATCTGCAAAAATATAATCCTTTCCACCGGTTTCACCAACAATACGTGGATATGACTTGTACTTTGATATATTAGTAGCTATAGTTCCCCACATGCTGTTAAAAACGGCAGTAGACCCTGTGAAGTGCAAACCTGCAAAATCTCTGTGATTAAAAACTACATCAGCAGCTTCTTTACCTCCTGCATATACAAGATTAATAACACCATCCGGCAGTCCAGCTTCTTTTAAAACCTCCATTATTAGATGAGCTGAATAAACAGCATTTTTCGATGGTTTCCATACAACTGTGTTACCCATTAATGCCGGTGCTGCACCGAGATTGGCAGCAATAGAAGTGAAATTGAAAGGGGTTAGTGCAAAGATAAAACCTTCAAGTGGTCGCCACACCATTCGGTTCCAAACTCCGGGAGATGAATTTGGCTGCATAGAATAAATTTCATGCATATTTTTTACATTGAAACGATAAAAATCAATTAGCTCACAAACTGCATCAATCTCAGATTGATGTGCATTTTTGGACTGACCAATCATGGTTACAGCATTAAAACGTGCGCGATATGGTCCAGAAACCAGTTCTGCCGCTTTCAGAAATATAGCCGCGCGGCTTTCCCAGTTCATATCCTCCCACGCAGGCTTTGCTTTTAATGCAGCATCAATTGCCATTGCAACATGTTCCTTGTTACCTTGATGATAATAACCAATAAGATGTTTATGGTTGTGGGGCGGTCTTATTTCTATCAAGTTGTTTGTCCGAATTTCTTCCCCGTTAATTATCATGGGTATATCAACACTGCCCTTATTTAATTCTGCTAATACTTTTTTTAGTTCTGCTCTTTCAATAGAATTTGGAGCATAAGTCAAAACGGGCTCATTCTTAATTATCGGTAATTTATATACACCTTTAGACATAATGTACTTTTTTAGGTTTACTGTTTTATAATAAGTTAATTATGGTATCTAAAACGAAAAGATAAATGATTTTACTCTATAGAACAAATTTAAGAAAAAAAAATTATATTTGTGCTATCATAAAACTTCTTTAACAGACATAAATGCAGACCCTTAAAACAACTCAGGTAGATTTTAATAATACCGAATTAGCATTCAGAAGCCAGTCAAACATTGCCTTAAAACAAGCCTATCATTTATTTAAAATAATGAATAACAAAAAACTTGTAAATATAGGTGAAAAGCTTGTCAATTTTGCTTTTAAAATTCATTTCCCTATACAAGGTATTATTAGAAATACAATCTACAAACATTTTGTTGGTGGAACAACAATTGAGAATTGTAACAAAACAATTGAGCAATTAGCAAAACGCAATGTCGGCTCAATTCTCGATTATGCACTTGAAGGTGAGGATACCGAAGAAATTTTTGATCATACATGCAATGAAATAATACGAACAGTTGAATATGCCCACAAAAGTAAAAATGTACCATTCAGTGCATTTAAAATAACAGGAATAGGTTGTTTTGATTTACTTGCAAAAGTAAGTGAAAACAACCTACTCACTATAGAAGATGAGCAAAGATTCAAGTCTGTGGAGAGAAGAATGGAAGCTATTTTTAAAAGAGGATATGAACTCGGAGTGCCGATATTAATAGATGCCGAACAAACATGGATTCAGCGAATTCTCGACGAAATGGTTCTAAGTCAAATGTCAAAATTTAATAAAGAAAAAGCAATTGTTCAAAACACATATCAGATTTACAGACGTGACGGACTTGAAAGATTAAAGCTACATCACCGCTTGGCACTTCAAAAAGGATTCAAATTTGGTTTAAAGATAGTACGCGGAGCATACATGGAAACTGAAAGAGAGCGTGCACTTGAGATAGGATATCCTTCTCCAATTCAACCTGATAAATTTTCTACCGACAAAGACTTTGACGCAGCGATACATTATATGGTTGAAAACCGCAATACAATTGATTTTATGGTTGCCACTCATAATGAGGAAAGCTCAAATTTGTTAGCAAAGCTTATTGACGAAAATGGACTTGAAAGAAATCATCCCGGAATATATTTCTCCCAATTATATGGGATGAGTGATCATATCACTTACAATTTGGCAGAAAATGGATATAACGTCGTTAAGTATCTGCCGTACGGAGAAATTACAACAATGATGCCCTACCTGTTTCGTCGTGCAAGGGAGAACAGTTCAATAAAAGGGCAGACCAGTCGGGAGTTGCAATTACTTAAAAGTGAAATTAAAAGAAGAAAAGAGGTGAGTAATTAATTGCTTTACTCACCTGTACTTCTACTTAACTTCCCAAATATTAGATGAACTTAAAAGAAAATCTGTAAAAGACTTTTTAGTAGTTCCTTTTTGAACCTCAGCAATTTGATTTTCATATTCCTTCTCATATGTTGGAGCTTCAACGCTGCGAATAACACCAAGTGCAACCGGTAGTCCGTCTGCAGTATCCATTAGAGCAAGCTTCAAATGAAGAGTATTAACTTGGGTACTTGAATCATGTACTAATACATCATCTAGTGTGTAGCCGTTTTCTCCAATTTTAACTGCCTTCAGGCTCCAACCATCTAAAACGATACCTTTATCGTTATCCTTGCCGAACACCATTTTTTCTCCATGCTTCAACAGCAAAGTGTTGTCTGCTTTCCATGAACGGTCACTTATTTTATTATGAATACCATCATTGAAAATAACACAGTTTTGAAGTATCTCAACAACTGATGTACCATTATGTTTAGCTGCTTCAATAAGAGTCTCAACTTGGTTTTTCATGTCAACATCAAGAGCTCGGGCAAAAAATGTACCTCTTGCACCAAATGTCAATTCTGCGGGGCGAAATGGTTCTTCAATTGTTCCATAAGGAGATGATTTTGAAATAAAACCTCGTTCAGAAGTTGGGGAGTATTGCCCTTTTGTTAAACCGTAAATTTTGTTGTTAAAAAGCAAAACATTTATATCAACGTTCCTCCTGATAGTATGTATAAAGTGGTTGCCACCAATAGCCAATGAATCACCGTCACCTGTAGCAACCCAAACACTCAATTTAGGGTTTGCCACCTTAACCCCGGTTGCAATAGCATTCGCTCTTCCGTGAATACTATGAAAACCGTAAGTATTCATATAATAGGGTAGACGAGATGAACATCCAATTCCAGATATTACTGCAGTATTGCATGGTTCTACATTTAGCTCTGCAAGCGCTTTTTGCAAACAGGTCAGTATTGCAAAATCACCACAACCCGGACACCAACGAATTGGATTTGGACTTTTAAAATCTTTTGGAAGATATTTCTGATACTTTATATCTTTAACATCTATATTTTTTGTTTCAACACTACTCATATTATTGTTCCTCTATTATTTTGGTGAATTCTTCAACTAATTCGCTTACCTTAAATGGCTGTCCTTCAACTCTATTAAATGACTTAATATTAGATAGATCTTGAAACTTACCACTTAAATAAGCTGCAAACTGACCGCTGTTTTGTTCTGCCACGATCACTTTCTTATATTTCTTAAGTAACTCATGAGTGTTT
>DATGMV010000240.1:0-2356 GCA_035307185.1 Fermentimonas sp.
AGCATACCGCCATATTCTCTTGCAAATGGTACACCTTGTGCTACACACTGGTCGATTATTTCGTTAGATACCTCGGCAAGTCTGTATACATTGGCTTCACGGGCACGGTAGTCGCCCCCTTTGATAGTATCATAGAAGAGACGATAGACAGAGTCTCCATCATTTGGATAGTTCTTTGCAGCATTAATACCACCTTGAGCAGCAATTGAGTGAGCTCTACGTGGTGAATCTTGAATGCAAAAGTTGTGTACGTTGAACCCCAGTTCTCCGAGAGTTGCGGCAGCTGAAGCACCACCTAATCCGGTACCTACTACAATCACATCGAGGCGCCTTTTATTTGCAGGGTTTACAAGCTTTTGGTTGCTTTTATAATTTGACCATTTCTCGGCTAAAGGGCCTTTTGGTATTTTAGAGTCTAATTTATTCATAATGTTTGATTTTCTATAGTTAAGCTAATATGTTGGAATACCCTAAGTGCATAAGAACTGCCACAGCTATAAATGCAAGACAGATAAGAGTAGCCAAAATGTTACCAAATACTTTAATTCTTTTCATCCAGATGTCGTTATTCCATCCTACAGTGTGAAGTGCACTCCAGAAACCGTGAGTGAGGTGAAACCATAATGCTATAAATGATACTACATATATAATTACCACCCATATATTCGAAAATACTTCCTCTACAAGAAGTGCACTGTCATGACGAGCTCCTTCAATTGCAAATAACTCTTTGAACTGCATCTGGTACCACATCTGATATAGATGGAGTATTATGAATAACAGAATCACAAGTCCTAATACAAGCATATTTTTGGATGACCAAGTTGCATTGCTTTTGCTTGATGATTCATACCTGATGTTTCCTCTTGCTCTTCTGTTTTGAATTGTAAGGATTATTGAGTACACAATGTGAACACCAAATCCAAAGAAGATAACAATGGTACCAATAATTGCCCACCAGTTTGCACCCAGCATTTCATTTGCAAGGAAATCGTAGGTTTCGTAATTAAAAATGAGTACCAAGTTCATTGATGCATGGAACACCAAGAATAGGATCAGGAACATACCGGAAATACTTTGTACAAACTTCCGCCCGATTGATGATTTGATTAACCAACTCATAAATTTTAGTTTTAATGATTATTTGATTTGTTTATATATTTGTCTGAAAATACTCAATATTGTGGTCTCAATTACGATTGAAGGTGCAAAAATAGCACTTTTTCTCGTCAATTAAGAATGATTTAAAGAAATATTTCTTTAATAGAATTGATCTATATAAATAATTAGGTCGATACAGTTAGATAACCAAAGATAGGGTATTTTTTCTTATCTTTGCAAGCTTGTTATTAATTGCATATTTAATTGAATAGGAAAAAAATTTATGGATATAGTTTTAAGTGGCATTCGATCAACAGGAAAATTGCATCTGGGCAATTACTACGGTGCACTTCGTAATTTTACAAGAATGCAGGAAAATAATAAATGTTATTTTTTTATCGCTGACATTCATTCACTTACTACTCACCCTGAGCCAAATATGTTGCATGAAAATGTGAAGAATGTATTGGTAGATTATCTTGCAGCAGGCATAGATCCTGAGAAATCCGTAATTTATGTTCAGAGTGATTTGATTGAAACGTCAGAGTTATATCTTTATCTTAATATGCACGCCTATCTTGGCGAATTATCAAAAACTGCATCATTTAAGGAGAAAGCGCGAAAGCAACCAGAAAATATAAATGCGGGTTTACTTACTTATCCTACATTAATGGCGGCTGATATTCTCATACATAACTCAGATAAGGTTCCTGTTGGAAAGGATCAGGAACAGCATTTGGAAATGACTCGCAAGTTTGCCCGTAGGTTTAATAATTTCTACGGAGTGGAATATTTTAAAGAACCTGTTGCCTATAATTTCGGAGACAAGTTGGTGAAAATACCCGGGTTGGATGGCAGTGGAAAAATGGGAAAATCTGAAGGAAATGCCATTTACTTGAGTGATACGCCAAAAGATATTGAAAAGAAAGTTAAAAGAGCGCTTACTGATTCAGGACCAACCGAACCTAACTCAGATATGCCTGATTATATTGAAAACCTGTTCACGATACTAAGAGTTGTTTCTACACCTGAAGTAGTGAAACATTACGAAGAGAAATGGAACAGTTGCGATATTCGATATGGCGACATGAAGAAGCAACTTGCAGAGGATATAATTAAAGTAACTTCTCCAATTCGAGAAAGAATTTTAGAGATCGAAAAGGATGATGAATATCTTAAAAAAGTTACTCGTGAGGGAGCAGAGAAAGCAAGAGAAAGTGCTTCGAAAACTATTAAGTATGTTAGATCGATAATG
>DATGMV010000241.1:0-5450 GCA_035307185.1 Fermentimonas sp.
TTTTTTCCGGGATTATATATCCCTAATTTGCACCCACTAAATGTGCGGGTTTTGTTTTATCGTTTAGCTGTTGACACTCCCCATGACTAAACCCAGGGGATCCTTCGGTGGTAGTTGGAAGTCCGTTTCCGGTATCCGTAGTTTCACAAAGTTAAGGGTGTGCCATCACCCCTCCTAAGACAGTGCATATAGCATCTTATGCTGGCAGACTATTGCTCATCGCTATACCAGTTTTGAGTAACTGCACTTATGTATTGGCACTGAGCGGATCAAAGTATTTGAGGATAAGCTTATAGTTGCGGTGCATGCTCGAGGGTGACAACATATTCACTTTCTATATCTTCACCATATTCATCTTCATCATCGATCTCCTCGGTAAAAGTCGTCTGTCCTGGTTTAAGTTTCATATCAACAACAACTGCCTGGTGCTTAATTTCATAGTAATCCGGCATGAACGATCGCAATGCAAAGTTGAAGGAAATAGACTGATGGCGATCACCGTCACTTTCGTACCAAATATCATCCGAGCCAAATTTTCGAATGCCAACTTTAACACTATAAAAACATGCATCTTGCGGCACCAGAATCATTTCTGTGGAAAATCCTTCTGTAGTGAGATTTTGCACCACGGCCGGCACGGTTGATGAGTAATGGGTGTGGAGTCCTTCCCCGGTACCGAACATTTCAAGAGAATCCTGATCAAGTGAAAATTCCGCCATCATTATCGCTTCTTCAAGGACTTCGGTAAAAGTAACAAGGGCTTCGCCTTCAGTATCCCATTGTGTCTGTCCTTTTTTGTCGTAGTCAGTTCTTCTTCCCGCGAAACTAACCCTGAACGTACTTGCGTCCTGAAGCTCTTTAAGGCGCTCGGAATCGCTTTTTACACCATCCTTTTTTCCAGCAACCTTTACTAATAGGTGATGTGTGTACATTGCGGTAGTGATCATCCTATAATTATGTTCTACTGCTATGTTGTTTATCAAATAGTCCCAGGTATACATCCCGGCTTTGTCTATGTTTTCAAATAATTTTTTTATGTCTCTATCAAAATCTTTATAATCGTAAGAACTTTCCTCCGCTGAAGCGATCAACATTTTCACTGATGGTATCAATTGTTGATACTCAAATGAGGCAATAGCCAGGTAAAAAATTTCAGGCACCGGATTATCATAGGGCAGGAGGTAGTCCAGTTTTGTTTGCATCCTCTCAGCAACTTTTTTTAGTAGAGGTACTACCTTGTTGACTCGTTTGGTATCATCCAGCTTTAAGTAAACACATGTCATCACATAAAGGATGCTTAAGTAATTTAACTCTTCCTCAAGATAGCTCTTGATATACTTTATATGTTCATTATATTTCTTTGTGTCGCAACACTCAAAGACCCCACCCATACTTTTGGGTTTTTTAACATTTTTTTTGATTAGTTTCTCTGCCTTGCGGATATACTCATCGAAAAAATTCTCCATCTCCTTATAATCTTCCGGATCTAATCCTAATTTTTTTGCATTATCTAAAATTACAGTACTAAAGTGAAACATCATAGCGCAAACACCAATCGAATCGAAGGCATAAGGAGCAAGTTTCAAATCCTTTCCCCTGTGACTGCCATAAAAAAGCAAAGCGTATTCAGTCCCGGGGCCGGTTACTGTCAGCTTTGCAGGCTTATGAAATTCAAGACCGCTGGGCTCAAAAAGCACACCGGCCTTCTGATTGCCATTACTATCGACTACATTTTTCAGAGGAATCATTGTAATGGTCTCTTCTTCGGGAAGTGCATCATCCGGTATTGATAAAGTCCAGGTAAAACCGACCGCATCCTTTACCGAAATCTCCGCGGCCGCGCCCGTATAATGAATGCTGCTTTTTCCGTCTGAATCCTCTTCAAAAGTCACATCGGGCATAAGCGTCTGAAGATCTTCAGCTAACTGAGCCATTTCCTGTTCATGATCTTCCTCCTCAGCCATTCCCGATTCAACTTCTTCTTGATTCAAAATATCTTCTTGGTTTGTATTCGATCCAATGCTCTCATCAATGTCAGTATCAGAAATCGGTGTCCCAATGATACTGCAACCGCTCAAAAGAAAAACAACGCACAAAATCGCGGAAATCAGACGGTTTAGACGTTTCATTTTATCCCTCCTAAGAATCATTTGTCAAAACTTTATATTACTACGATTTGTTTTGATATTCTATTTTGATTTATTATAACATAAGTTATTTCAAAATGGAGGGAAGATTTTGCATTAACGACAAAACCAAACGGATGGATAAGAGTCTATGAGGAGAAAACTCAAATGACAAGCCATATTATTAAGATTGAAAACGGAAGGTTTGGTATAATTAATCTTAGCAATATGGTTCCGGTAATAAATGAGCTCTTAATTGAATTTGATATTAATAAAGAACGTAACAAAGCCGTACTTATGGCACAATTTGTTTTTATAAGGAAGAATTCTGTGTTTATCAAGCAGAAGGCAACAAAAGTATATGAAAACAGGATTTTACGCCCCACTAAATTTACGAGAAAAACAATATGTAATTATAAAAAGCTTGAAACCGCCTTGCTTGACTACTGTATATCAAAAAACATTTTAAGACCATAAGAGTTATTTGAAGCAAAACATAATACTTAGTCAAACAACAAAACCCCGTACAAAGCAATGTATGGGTTTTTTTGATTTTCGTACTTAGTGGTGCACAGAGGCAAATAATGTACATTTGCATATATTGGATATTATTGTATAATTACCGGTAAATATATACAAGTTATTAGAGGGAATAAGAGAATGGGAAAATGCGGGAGGAGGCTTTAAATTGCTGGCTGTCATAATGATGGTTCAAGATGAGCAAGAGAGAAATAAAGTAGAACAGATTTACAATCGCTATTACAGCACGATGTTCTACATAGCAAAAGGAATATTGCACGATGAACATCTTGCTGAAGACGCAGTTTCTGAAGCGTTTATACGAATTATTAACAATATCGATAAAATAGGAAAAGTTGACTGTTACCAAACACGCGGTTTCGTCGTTATATTAGTAAGAAACATTTCAATTGATATGTTGCGCAGAATAAAAAAGGAACAGATATTATCATTGGATGATGTAAGAGAACCTGTTGATAATATTGATCCGGTTTTTGAGAACGCGTCCATAAAAGATGCCTGTGAAAAAATAATTGATTGTATTAACAGAATGAGCAACAAGAACTATGCAGATATTCTCCATCTCAAAATCGGTTATGGATACTCTAACGAGGAAATTAGCGAGATATTAAACATTACAACGGATAATATCAAGGTGCGATTAAGCAGGGCCCGTAAAGCTTTGATTAAGCAAATGCAAACGGAGGTGGCCAGTGGTGCAAGAAAAATCTCAAAATGAAAAGCTATTTGACGCCTTACTTAAGGTTGCTGCGGAAGAAGCGCTAAAGCGTGAAATGTAAAGTCTTCCTTCTGTTGAAGAGCTTAATGAATTATGCAAGTCATCGGTCGAAATGGATGAGCGCATTAAGCGTTTGATAAAACATAGTTTTCGTAAGAAAAAAAGAAATAGAATTATAAAAAAGGCAGGCAAAATAGCTGCGAGTGTAGCGATTACTATTGCCGTTCTTTCAACCGCACTTCTGAGTGTAGAGGCAACAAGGAATGCAATTTTCAATATCTTTATTAACTGGAAAGAAACAAGTGCTGAGATAAAGTTTGGCGATGCAGACGAAAACACATACAGTATATATAAGCCTACTTACCTTCCGTCTGGATATGCTGAAGAATCAACGAACAAACTAGGAGATATGTACACGATAATCTATAAGAATGATTATGATGACACCATCCTGTTTGACCAATTCCCAGCAGATGACGGTGGTATAAATTTAGATAATGAGACTTTGGGGTTGGTTAAAATCAACATATCAGGCAATACCGCTTATTTGTTTGAGGCAACATCTTCTGACGATAAAAGCGTTATGATTTGGGAATATAATGGCATGGCATTTCAAATCACAGGCAATATTAGTAAGGATGAATTCATTCAAACATATAAATGTATAAAATAATTTTAATTATTTTTCATTTTTACTGTTACCAATGCACTCCTTTTTTCGTTTATTAAGTAGAAGGGTTTGAAAAGACCTCAAGATTATTCGAAAGAAGGGATGCGTATGAATGCAGGAATTAAAAGAATCATATCCTTGCTACTGGTGTTCCTAATGTGTCTGACACTGAATGGAATGACACTAGCTACGGATCACCTAACAGTAAAAAATATGCAAGCCGGATGAGCTGTTACAATTCAATGGGTCAACACGACATCAATTGTAACAACACTGTCCTTTAAGGGCAGTAAAGCAACCTGCGGTGCACACGTGTTCTGGGCAAGCCCGGAACTGAGTCTATAACTGCAGCCGTAGTGCTGGCACGAAAGAACGCGGATGGTAGCTTGACGCCAGTCAAAAGATGGAGCGGTCTTTCTGTAGATGGTGATATATTGGGATTTGATGGCACTTATTATGTGACAACTGGATGCACATATAGGCTCACTATCACAGCAACAGTTTATCGATATGGAGTTGAAGAGACTGTTTCCGGCTATTATGAAGCATTTGCAAAATAATATCTCTGGAATAATGCTCTCATTTAGATCAATTTATTATAAATTAGATAGTCGATTGTAAAAGTCCGAAGAAAAAAGCGAGCACAAAGCAAAGCGAAGAAAAAGGAAGCAGAAAAAGAAAAATGTCCCTTTGAAGAGTAAAAAAGGGAGCAAAAAAACTAAAGCGACACAAAAGCCGTTCTTTGAAAAAGTATTAGATTGTGGAAAACTTATGCAATCAGCTTGCGAGTGCTCTTGAAAAGTTCCGGCTTGTGCATGGAGTTTGGTAAAAGGACAGTGACAAGCTGAACAATACCGGCAAGGAAAACATCTGCTTTTGCCGTAACAGTATTATGAGATTTTCTGCTGTCAAGGACAAAAGTGCCTTTCATCGTATGGATAGTCCGTTCAATAACAACTCTGTGACGGTAAAGATTATCCCAATGCTCGGTTCCCCTCGGGATGCCGGGATAAAGTCTGAAGTTTTTATCGGGATATGTATAAACGCATCTGCCGTATGGCGAAGAAGTGCATGGAGTTTCACAAGTGCAAATTCTTTTGGAAGAGCCTTTTAGACGAACGGATTTCGGACAAACCCACTTAAAGCGCTTTGAACGGTTTTTCCCACCGGATTCACCTAAAAAAGTGAATGACGAGCGGTCAATCGGACAAACCGGCGTACCGTTTTCATCAAATTGAGCATTGGAACTATTGGAATTTCTTGCATTCATCGGTACACAGACACGCTCAAACTTAAATTCTTTGTGAAGCATATTATAGTTGTCATAAGAATCAAAAGCCGAATCGCCTAAAAAGGTTTTGTAAGAGAAAGACGGATGAAGCCGTTAAAATCAGAC
>DATGMV010000242.1:0-3410 GCA_035307185.1 Fermentimonas sp.
AAGGCAGTATATGAAAAATTTAATGCCCTTAAAAATCATTTAATCGCATTCAAATCCAACATAAAGTTTAGTGATTTAAACGAAAAAGGACTTAACAACTTCGTGGACTATTTACAAACAGTTGTTGTAGCCGGGAAAAAGACCAAAGAGAGAGACACCAGAGTCTTTGGCATGAAAAACACAACTATAAAAAAACAGTTAGGATTCTTAAAATGGTTTCTGAGATGGGCTACGGCGAAAGGATATAACAAAGAAACAAGTTATCAAACATTTAAACCTAAGCTAACAACACCTGACAAGAAAGTGGTATTCCTTGACTGGGATGAATTGATGGCAGTATATAACTTTAATATACCAGAAAGTAAAAAGTATTTAGAGCGAGTACGTGATGTATTCTGTTTCTGTTCCTTTACTTCATTAAGATATTCAGATGTAGCCAATTTAAAGCGCAGTGATGTTTTTGACAGCTATATAAGTATAACTACTATTAAGACAGCAGACAGCCTTACAATTGAATTAAACGACTACTCCAAAGCAATTCTGAAGAAGTATGAGAAAGAAATATTTCCAAATAACAGTGCGTTACCCGTTATCAGTAACCAGCGAATGAATGAGTATCTAAAAGAGTTGGGTGAGCTGTGCGGATTAGATGAACCCGTAACGATCACCTACTACAAGGGCAACCAACGTTATGACGAAGTTTATCCAAAATATGTACTAATAGGCACTCATACAGCACGTAGAACTTTTATAAGCAACGCACTTATGTTGGGTATTCCTCCACAGACGGTAATGAAATGGACCGGACATAGTGATTATAAAGCTATGAAGCCATATATAGATATTGCAGATAGAGCTAAAGCTGAATCAATGAAGATGTTTAATAAAAAGTAGCTAAATATTTCAATATGAAAATAATAAATTATTGTACCGAATGGGAAAATGGGAAGATCGGAAAATTCGAGGTATCAAATTTAGAATTAAGATGGATTGAGCTTACTCTTACAGAAGGAATATACGCATATCGATACCCACTTGCGGAAAGTTATCATAAGGCTCCAATTGTCGCTAAAGGATTTATTGTCTATTTACTGAAAGCAATTGAAGCTAATCCTAATATTAAGTCTGCTAAATTGTATGATACTTATTATAATTCTAGATCTAGACAATACAAAGAAATCAAAGAAAGTGAACCGGACGCTTTTTGCAGAGACTTAGCCAGCGAATTCCATAACAAACATATAGAGGAAGAACAAAAACATGCTGCATACTCTAAAAGATTGTTTGATTATCTTAAAGAAGATGATTACACTTTAATTAAAAGATATTGCGATAGTTACTTTGCATATATCAAAAAATATGGAGTCAATACTCAAGAAGTTCCTCAATGTTTACAAACCGAAGAAGCTAAAATTATATTTAAAAAGGCAATAGAGGCTGGATTTATGAATGAAGATTACAGATTTAATGGAACAAAATATCAAATGGCTTATTTTGTAGAAAAAGCATATTATAAACTGAAATTAAGATATAAATGGAAGTACTTTGAAGAGTTGTGGAACATCAAATATTTATCACAAACAAAACGTGAGACTAATGAACGGTTTGGTCATGTACTAGGCCAAAATGAGATAGACGCTATATTTGATTAGATTAAAAATATCTAATCTTTTGATCCCTATTTAGGCACTATAGTATGCACTAAATAGGGTTTTTTATTTTCACTCTTTTCCAATCTTTGCATATGTAAACATCATGGGAGAGTGTAAGCCCCATGAAGACTACAAAAGGTATGAGCGGGGAAGACTTACACCTATCCCCAATCAACCATAATCCATAACATAATGACGATTATGGAACAAAAAATTTTAAATAAATTAGAAGGTATCGAAAAAGCGATATTAGGGCAAAAAGATGCACTACAAGAAATACTAGGATTGTCAGAGAAACACATTGTAAAACCGACAACAGAGATAAAAAATGAGCGCAAGTATGTATATGGACTTGCAGGAATACGTAGACTTTTCAATGTTTCTCATGTTACTGCTCAAAAATACAAAGACACGATCATTGCTGATGCTTGTTTTCAACAGGGAAGGAAAATAGTAGTGGATGTTGATAAAGCAATGGAACTGTTTCAGAAACAGAGTAAGAAAGGAGGTACTATATGAATAATACACGAAAATATATTGAACATATAGGACCTAAAAAAGACTCTAATTGGGATGGTATTGAAAATGGGAAAGACATTTTATCTAACTCAAAAAAGGAGTTAGAATGCCAAGAACACTTGGAAGTTGAACCAATACACTGCAAAGTACCAGGAGTTAAGAGTTTAGGTGAAATTCTACAATCAGATTTCAAGAACCTATTTGAAAGGAGGTCTAATTATGATTGAGGATGCCGTAAAGATAATTACCGACACAAGAAACAGTCTCATTGAAAAATATGAGTTGAAGAAGTTTACTACCACCAGGAACAATGTTATCTGGGGAACTGAAGAAGTTGTTTTAATCCAAAATATGACAACCGGAGAGCTGAAGCTTAAGAAAAATTTACGATGAATTTCATTGAATGTAAATAGCAAATGACATGTCAGACAATAAAAAATCATTCATACTCTATACAGATTTAAAGTCAGTAGTTGAAAAACTGATAACTAAGGATAGAGAAGATGGTACAAATAATACAGGTGAACTATTCTATCATATACTGAAATATGTGAATGATGAAGATCCGAAACCCTCCAATTTCATAATTGAAATGGCTTTCGAATCTATAAAATTACAGTTAAAAAGAGATTTGATAAAGTATGAAGAAATAAAGGAAAAAAATAGACAAAATGCTCTAAGCCGTTGGGGTAAAGCAAGAAAGAAAGACAGTAAAGATATGCAATCGTATGCGACCGCAAACGACCGTATCATTCGCAATGCGAATGATGCCGATAATGGTATTGATAATGAAATTGATAATGATATTAAAGATAATATAATCAAAAAAGAATCTGAGTTTAAAGAATCAATTAAACCATTCATTCAGAAATATGGGAAAGACATTTGTAATGATTTTTATATGTATTGGTCCGAGCCGGATAAGAGTAGAACCAAATTACGCTATGAGTTGCAGAAGACCTGGGATGTTGGCCGAAGGCTAGCCTATTGGGCAAATAGGGACAAAACATTCAATCCAAAAAGTAATGGAACAGATGCAGTACCAAACTATCAAAAATTATAACGATATGCAGACACCATACAACCCCGAAGCCGAAAAAGTAACAATAGGAGCTTTACTCTTAGAAAAGACAGCAATATACGAAGTGATGGACTTTCTTAAACCTGAAATGTTCTATAATCATCAGCTGAATGAAATCTACAAAGTAATTCTTGAGGTTGAGTCTCAGTCAGATGTTG
>DATGMV010000243.1:0-2477 GCA_035307185.1 Fermentimonas sp.
TATTATAAATTAAATACGGGCTTTATAGCTATGAGGTATAGATATCAAAAAAAAAATATACTTTTGCATTGATTAAATCAGCAATTAAATGAACAAAGCATACGAAGTTACTTATTCACCCTTTCGTGCATTTACTCGCGACGAATGGAGGAAACTCGAAGAACACCCAATGTTTCCCATATCCGATATCGACCTCACAAAACTGCAAGCATTAAACGAACCGCTCACACAGCGCGAGGTTGAAGACATCTATATCCCAATGATCAGTCTACTGCAAATTTACATTACACATTACCGTAATCTGCACAATGAGCTCGATCAGTTTTTCGAAAACACAAGCCACACCATACCCTACATAATTGGCATCGCAGGAAGTGTTGCAGCTGGCAAAAGCACCACTGCGCGCGTACTTCAGAAGCTACTATCACTCACACCGGGCAACCCCAAAGTTGAACTAATAACAACAGACGGATTCTTATATTCAAACGAAGAGTTAGAAAACAGAGGTCTGTTAAACAAAAAGGGATTTCCAGAAAGCTACGATGCAAAAAAACTACTATCGTTTCTCTCCGGAGTAAAGTCGGGCAAGGAGCAGTTAGAGGTGCCATTATATTCTCATCTATATTATGATATTATAAAGGACAAGGTTCAAACGTTCAATCGCCCCGATATATTAATAGTTGAGGGAATAAACGTGTTGCAAGTCTCTAATGCAAAGGTAAGGCGACGGGTATTTGTTTCAGACTTTTTCGATTACTCAATCTATGTAGATGCCAGCGAAAAAGATCTTCGTCAGTGGTATTTAGAGCGATTTAAGAAACTTCAGAAAACTGCTTTTAGCAATCCCGACTCATATTTTCATAAATATGCATCATATACAGAGGATAATTTAATGAATTTCGCCAATCAGGTGTGGGACGAGATAAATCTGCCCAACCTTCAACAGAACATCTTGCCAACTCGTTTCAGAGCAGATCTGATTCTCGAGAAAAGTAAAAATCATTTAGTTAGAGGGGTTAGAATTAGAAAGGTATAAACAAAATGCCAATCTATACTTTCTCTATTGTTGTCTGAATAATAGCTATATTATTGGTTTAATCATGATACTTACATAGACATAGCAAACTCCTGTTTAAAGTAGCTCGGCACAGGCAAGATACATGAGCAATGTATTTATGAAATAAAAAAAAGCGATGAAACTTTTTGAAGAATCATCGCTCGTTATATTGTTATCTGTATGAAAACCTACTGAAACTCTTTTTTTATCATCTCGGCAACTTCTGTAAACTCTTCATTAGTAAATTTAATCTTTGGGTTAGAGAGATTCATATCTCCCTCTTTATTAATTGGCACTAAGTGGATATGCGCATGGGGCACCTCCAGACCAAGCACCATTACCCCTACCCTGTTACAGGATATGGTCTTCTTAATTGCTGCAGCAACTCTTTTGGAGAATATAATCATATCTTCTAACAGAGCATCATCGAGGTCGAAAATATAGTCAGTCTCCTGTTTTGGAACTACAAGTGTATGCCCTTTTGCCATTGGGTTAATATCCAGAAAGGCATAAAATTTATCGTCTTCTGTAATTTTGTATGAAGGAATATCTCCCGCAATTATTTTAGAAAAGATAGTTGACATAAGCTGTTATAGTATATATTTATATCGATATTTCAACAACTTCAAAAGTCATTGCCCCTGAGGGAACCTTTATTTCTGCAATATCTCCTACCTTTTTGCCAAGCAATCCTTGAGCTATAGGTGTATTTACAGATATTTTTCCGCTTTTGAGATCTGCTTCACTTTCAGATACAAGCATATAGGTCATCTCCTTATTTGTTTTCGTATTTCGGATGGTGACCTTATTCATAATCCTTACTTCATCAGTACCTATTGCACTCTCATCAATTAAACGTGCTGAAGCCACAATAGTTTTTAGTTGAGCAATCTTTGCCTCCAGCATACCCTGTGCTTCCTTAGCTGCGTCATACTCAGCATTCTCAGACAAATCACCCTTGTCTCTGGCTTCTGCAATCTGGCGCGATATTTCGGGCCTCTGCACAGATTCCAATTCAATTAATTCTTCTTTTAACTTCCGAAGGCCCTCTTCGGTCATGTAGGTAATAGTCATATTTTTTTATTGTTTTAACATAGTTGCAATTCATATATAGAAATAAGAATTCCGACTCTTTAAGCTGAAAGTCGGAACTCTTTTTTTTCATGATCTACAAAGCAAAGATAAATACTTTTTTTCTTTTAAAAAAATAAAATCTCTCTGTTTTACAGCACTTTGATAAGTTCTTCAGTCAGTTTCGATAAATCTTCTACTCTTGCAACAATATCTCCTTCACGATTTATAATAAATGCGGTGGGCAAATCTCTCACATTATATGTAGCTAATAATGAAGAGTTAACAGACCTATTATCACGAACTGTTATCCAAGGCAGGTTATTAGCCGATGTTTTCCAGAAATGCT